>NZ_JAPFCD010000022.1:0-76121 GCF_026153155.1 Photorhabdus aballayi
GGCAACGGTTTCGGTTTTATGGCGATCCCTCGCGTCGGGCAGGAAGTGATAGTCAGTTATCTCAACGGCGATATCGATCGCCCGATTGTGACGGGGTGTACCTATAACGGCCTCAACCGCCCGCCGCTTAATTTACCGCTGGAGAAAACCCGTACCACCTTTAAAACCCGGACTCACCGGGGACAGGGATTTAATGAACTGCGCTTTGAGGATGCCAAAGGAAGCGAGGAAGTGTTTATTCATGCTCAACGGGATATGAAAACGCAGATCCTCTGGGATAAAACCGCGCAGAATAGGTAATGACCAGAAAACAGAAGTGGCGCATAACCGCACGGCGATAATTAAAAACGATGATGATGAAGCCGTGCAGGGCTTCCAGACGCTTGAAGTGGGTCAAAATCAGACGGTGACGATTAAAGGTCAGCAAGCCGTTTCCATTGGTAAAAGTCATCAACTGAACATCGCCGATAACCAGCAAATCACCGTGGGTAAACATATCACAGTGCACTCTGAAAGCGGGCAAATCATCATTGGGAACGCAGGCGGGCAGATAGTCATTGACCCGATAGGCAATATCCGTATCGAAGGGGTCAGCATCACGATGACCGACCATATCACCGGCAAGAAATCCGCCGGTGCGCTGTTTGACTACTCCGCCCGTTATACCCTGCTCAGCGAGCAAAGCGATAAGCCGTTGGTGGATGTCCCCTACACCATTACCACTGGCGATGGTCAGGTCATCCCGGGTAAAACTGACGCGCTGGGCAGAACGATGACGGTACAGAGTGCGGCAGAAGAAAATCTGCAACTGAGTTCACCGGAAACCCCACCTAAACCGAAGCAAACCTTATATCAGGCCAGTGATAACACACCGGTAGAGCATGTTATGGAATTTACGGAGGAATAAGTATGGCAATATCCAACAACGGCAAGATGTGCCCGGCTGTCACATCAATCACCTGTACGATGGAAATAGGGGTCTTTCCCGCCGATGAAGATCCCTGTTATCTGGCGAGAAAAGCCGAATACGCTCTGCGCCTGCCGGCAATGATTGTCACCAAACTGGGCGCTATTCGCTTTCTTAATCAAGTCATTATGAGTGGGTTGATTAAGGTTGAGGAGCTTAAGCATGACTTTCTATGGCCCTATAAAGCGGAAGTAGTGTTTGCTATCAGAGGAGAGCAGGATGTCCCCTTACCCATGCTGGCGACTAGCCAAAACTCTAAACAGCGTTATGGTGATAATTTACCGCAATCCAGTAATCCGTTTGCCCGGCCTTCTGCCGAAGACGCGGAGAAATTTGGGATTAAACGTATTCGGCGCCCCGATATTATTCTGGTTAGAGATGAGGCTCTTCGCTGGCCGGGCAGAAATGCCGCCTACTTCGATGGTTCTGTGCATCCCGATAATCTGAAAATGTTGATTGAGGTAAAATTTCCGGGAGATGATCTTTCTGACGATCAAGAAAAGGATTATATCCAGATTGCGACAGAAAAACGTTTTGGTGTAATGCGCGTCATGGATAATCGCACTGAGGAGCAAAAACAGTACGATGAGGCGTGGCGAAAACATTATCAACCCGGTTCCCAACACTATAAAAACCCCATCCCACTGGCCCCGCTGCCGCCCGGTTCGCATTCTGATGACGAAGCTTTACTCACCCCTCCCGTAGAGGGTGTACCGGGGACCATTCCGCAACCCCTGACAAAAAATCCACCGCTGCTCAGCACTTCCCGCTGGTCGTTTTTACCCAGCTATGAAGACTGGGTTATCCTCGGACAGGAGGTGGCTGGTCTGGCTGAAAATGGGTTGAATTATGTCCGAGATAGTACCCGGGAGCTCCTTGCCCAGTTTGGTATCTGGTTCAATCAAGCCGGTAAGTGGGTGTGTGAAGAAATTATTGATCCGGTCACTCATCAAGTCAGCTATGCGTTTTCCTGGGTTAATGAACAAACGGGGAAAATCGTGACCTGGACTGAGAATGAGATAAAAGCCCGGTGGCAAACCGTTCAACAGGGCTCAGATATCACTCTGGAAGAGCTGAAAAACATTAGCTGGATGCAAATATTAAAAGAGGTGGGTGAAGGCATGCTGGAATTAGTTGTAATTATTGCCGGCGTTGCCGTTGTTATCCTGGTCACCGTTGCCGTCGCTGCCGCGCTGATTGCACTGGTGGAAATTTTAGCTGCCGCTGCCGCAGTGAGCGCCGCCGCGTTAGCCGCCGTCCTGGCAATATTGGCGAGTGTGACATTCGCCACTGCCTCATAATTCATGGAGAAAATATGGATACTTTAGATTACTTTGCCCAGTTGAAATCACAACTGGCCGCGTTTACCTTCCTCAATGGCGATGGGCTAACCGTTTCTCGTCTTGGGATTTCTATCACTCTGTTTTTTAAACAAGGCTACACCCAGGAGAAAAAACAACGCATTCTGGCTTGCTACCGCCGCTTTCGCGAAGAATTTGGCCCTCACCTACGTTTTCATCGTCATTCACTGAAAGGACTAAAAAAATATTCCCCAGAAAATATTGCCAAAGTCGAAGAAGGTATTCTTAATCAGAAAAAAAACCAGCTTTCTACTTGGGATATCAGTGACGCCAAAAATATCTATGAAGCTCCCCGCTATCTGATGCACTACCTGGATTCCGATGAAGCTGATGGTGACGACAGTAGTTCTTACCTGAGTCTGGTACTGCCCTGGGATTATCTGAAAGAACAAGAGGGCATGACCCGGTTTATGGCCTGGCTGGACTTTCTGTGTGAACAACTCGAACCGGACAGTGGGGACTGCGGTTATTGTCTGGTGCTGCCCAGAGATTACCATGACTACTTTCCCTTAGAGTACCAGCTAGCGCAGCGTTACCCTGCATTGCAGGTTAATTCTGCGGTTCATACAGCCAAATTACAGTATGGACATTCCATCCGTGGCATTAACTGGATCACCTTACTGTCCAAACGATTTGTAAATCGACTGGGTGGGGAATTCTGGATACGTCATGTGCTGGCCCGCCACCTCTACCCGGATGTGGTGATTACGCCTTACTCTAATGGTCTGATGATCCGGGCCGGTCAATACCCGGACCTAACGCCGCTACCGGGCAGTGTCCCGGAGAGTTATTTTGCCATTAACCAACTGATACGTCCGATCCGGGTGATACCTCGTGAAGGCCATTCATTGCATTTTTATGGCGCTGGTCATTTTGATGATATTTCCACCCTAGCCTGGTATGCCCGTTATGACCGGGGACCGCTGCAAGTGACCCCTTTGAAAGGTAACCATCCGGCACTGGTCAGCGGGATCTGGCAAACCGATAGCCTGCCGGGTCAGCAGTACTTCTTTGCTCAGGGGGCGACGGCTTTTGATGTTGAAGGCGCAGAGACGGGCACAACTGTATGGCATCTGATACGGGAAGCGGCAAACATGTGGGAATAACAGATTATCCACTGCCTCATAATTTACGGAGAAAATGATGGAAACTGTAGATTACTTTGCTCAGTTGAAATCACAACTGGTCGCGTTTACCTTCCTCAATGGCGATGGGCTGACCGTTTCTCGTCTGGGTCTCTCGATTACCCTGTTTTTTAAACAGGGTTACACCCAAGAGAAAAAACAGCCTTGTGGTTGGGTGGTCAGTGATGCCAAAAATGAAGATGAGGCACCTCGTTATCTGGTGCGTTATCTGGATTCCAGAGAAATAGATAGTGGCGATGATAGCTCTTACCTAAGCTTGACACTGCCTTGGGATTATTTGAAAGAACAGGATGGTATGACCCGCTTTATGGCCTGGCTGGGCTTTCCGTGTGAACAACTTGAACCGGACAGTGGGGATTACATCCCGTTTTCTATGAAGATGAGGTGGATATTAATTTCAACCCGAAAATCGGAGCGGATTGGTGTTTCAAAGGACAACAAAAACGGGTTATATTTAGATTGTTTGCAACAAATTAACCATTCGGTGTCTTATCTTAACTATCAATTTGTAATTCTAAATAAGATATTTCATTTTCGTTTCTATTTTTTAATCATTTCCTTTAATTTTCCGCAATTTTCATTAACAAACACTGAATTTCATCATTAAAAGCAGAGCCGTTATCTGTATTTATTATATATGCATGCTAAACCAAATTATATTTTGGCTGCTATATATTAACACCAAAAAATATGATTATTTTCAACTTTATATTAACTCTTATTAATTATTCATAAAAACCAATATCACACAATTAAATATATTTTTATTATATTTTTATATAGTAAGAAATCAGACTTAGATTAAATTCTAAAAATAAGAAAAAATCCGGTATAAATAATATATACCGGATTATCATATCAAGGTTAAATTATTCAGAACTTCTGACTATATCAGTATTACGATGTCTCTTCATCACAACTGATTACCAGCGCCCTATTCAAAGCCTGAGCTAAAGCGGTTTTATTCTCATCATCCTCCAATAAACTGAAATGGTCACCCGGTATCGCAATCAGCTCAAGCGAAGTATCAGACATTATCTGCGCCCAACCCAACGATGGCTCCATGCTCACTGACTCCGGTTTTTCATCCGTCATAAAAGAAATAGCAGGGGAAGGCTCTACCGCATAGAACTGATGCAGCGTTATCGCTAATGCTGGCGGCTCATAATCCGCAACTATTTGCGCGTAACGCTCGATCTGCCCCCAACGTTTTGCGATCACATCCGCATGCAGATTTGCCGGATATAATGCCAATTCTTGTGCTGCTTCAATAAACTGCACAAAATTCAACTCATCGATTCGACGGTATAACTCTGCAATCTCTTCCTTGTACTCCTCCTCCGACTGTCGAGCCAGTTCAATAAAGAACCGATATTTAGGTTGCATGATCTGTTCCCCTAAATAATGCGGCGCAGGCGCATCAATCAACCCCAAGAAATTGACCATTTCACCCGCATTCAAAAGCTGCTGAGCAATAGCATAAGCCAATATTCCACCAGAAGAGTAACCACATAGCCGATAAGGGCCTTCTGGTTGAATAGCCTTTATCAAGGTGATCATTCTCGCCGCTTGCTGCTCCATCGTTACCATCGGCTCTTCATTAATCGACGGCCAAGGTAGCGCATAAATCGGATGGCCCGATGGGATATGTCGGGCCAGTCCGAAGACATAGGAGTAATCCCCCATGCCGCTAGGAACAAAGAATAGCGGCAACCCTGTCCCATCCAGTCGCACCGATACAGCGCTATTTTGCGGCTGAGACAATAGATCTGAGGTGATTTTCGCAGCCAGCTCAGCCAACACCGGGAATTGGAACACAGCATTCAATGTGCAAACCAAACCCCGACCAGCGGCAAGATTTATCATTCGCATGGCAAGCAGTGAATGGCCCCCCAACGTGAAGAAGTTGTCATACCGGCTTATCTGCTCAACCCCTAGCAACTCACACCAGATAGCCGCCAATGCAATTTCCGTTTCCCCTTGTGGCGCTTCATAAATCTGACGGGCAAACGCTTCATTGTCAGGAGCTGGCAAAGCCCGACGATCCAATTTACCGTTCGGCGTTAGCGGAAATGCATCCAGACGCACAAAAGCTGATGGCACCATATAGTCAGGTAAAGTTACACTCAAGTGGGTACGCAGGTTATTGGCCAGCCCTTCATCCGCTGGCACCACGACATAGGCAACCAGCCGTTGGTCTTGCCCTTGCCCCAATGCCAACACCACAGATTCGCTTACTGCCGGGTGTTCCACCAATCGAGCCTCAATTTCCCCCGGTTCAACGCGGAAACCGCGGATTTTCACCTGCTGGTCGTTGCGGCCCAGGAATTCCAGATTGCCATCCGGCAGGTAACGGGCTAAATCCCCAGTACGGTACATACGAGTACCCGGTTGATCACTAAACGGATCAATCAGGAAACGTTCCGCCGTCAGCTCTGGACGATTCAGATAACCCCGTGCTACGCCGGCACCCCCGACATACAATTCACCTGTGACCCCTAACGGCACTGGCTGACCGTATTTATCCAACAGATAGAGGGTTAAATCTGGAATACGGGCGCCAATAGGGCTGGTCGTCTGTTCCACATCATGCGGATTCAGTTCCCGATACGTCACATGAACCGTCGTCTCCGTGATACCGTACATATTCACCAACTTTGGTGATGTCTCTTCACGCAGACGATACCACGGCCGTAACATCCCCGGATCGAGGGCTTCTCCCCCAAAGATGATATAACGCAGCTGGTCCGGCAATGGATTAGCAACATAACTGGCAATAAAGGCTTTGAACGCGCTCGGCGTCTGATTCAATACGGTGATACCGTGCTGACACACAAATTGATGCAGCTCTTGAGGAGAGCGAGCGATCGCGTGCGGCACCAGCACCAGTTTAGCGCCGTAGCGTAACGCTCCCCATAATTCCCATACCGAGAAGTCAAACGCGATGGAATGGAACAGGCACCAAACATCTTGTCGGTTAAAGTGATACCAGGATTCAGTCGCATCAAACAAACGCTGGATATTACGATGTTCGACCATCACCCCCTTCGGCGTCCCTGTCGAACCCGAGGTGTAAATTATATAGGCCAAATGCTGTGCGGTTAATGCCAATACCTGTGGGTTACTATCCGGCTGATCAGGCAAAATATTCGGGTCGAGTACCGTCAGCTCAGTCAACATTTTCTCGCCCAACGTACTACGTCCGGTATCATCCGCCAGCACAATAGCCGGGGCGGCATCAGTCAGAATATGTGCCAGACGCTCGCCGGTATAAACCGGGTCCAGCGGCACATAGGCGCCACCGGCTTTCAGTATTGCCAATACCCCCACGATCATTGCCGGTGAACGTGATACACAAATCGCCACTCGCTGATCGGGCACGACGCCCAGTGCGATAAGCTGATGGGCCAGCCGGTTAGCGCAGGTATTTAATTCCGCATAACTGAAAGTCTGCTCTTCATGCACTAATGCTATCGCATCAGGGGTTTGCTCTACCTGTCGTTCAAACAACTGATGAATACACAATGCCTCAGAATAGGCGGTTCCCGTGGCGTTCCAGTTTTTCAGCAACAGTGTACGCTCTGCTTCCGGTAGAATGCTCAATGTCCGTACCGGTGTTTCCGGGGCCTGCTCCAGCGCTGCCGCCAAACTCTCCAGTGCCTGTTGCATATAGCCGCATACCCGTTCCGGCTCCAACGGCTGTGCAACTTGAACGGTCAATCCCAAGGATTCGCCAAAATCCTCTACCGACAGCACTAACGGATAATTGGTTCGCTCCTGCGCATCAAGGAATTCAATACCATTTACAAGTTCATCCAACGTTGCTGAAAATGCATTATGTCGATAGTTCAACAAGCTGCTAAAGAGGGGGATTTCACCCTGCACACCACTGCAACGCTGAGCCAACGCCAGTGAAGCGTGTTCGTGTTCCAGTAATCCTGCCAGTCGGGTATGGGCGGCCTGCACACTGTCCCGTACCGGGGTATCATCAATGTCCAGCCGCAGCGGCAAGGTATTGATAAACAGCCCCATCCCGTTGTCAGCCCCTTCTCCCGCCGCCATGCGCCCAAACAACACGGTGCCGAACACCACTTGCTCTTGATCGCTGGTACGCGACAACACCTGCGCCCAAGCCAAATGACACAATGCCGCCAGACTGACGCCCAAACGCCGAGCCTGACTACGCAAACGATCATTCAGTTCCGGCGCCAGCATCCGATGGGATTCCGTCACCTGTGAACCATCACGATGCACCTCCGTCAATCCGAATGGCAATGTAGGTTCATCCACCTCCGCCAACATCTCGCTAAAGAAACGGGTATGTTCCTCCTGACTCATCCCCAGCCGAGCTTCAGCCACCAAATTACGGAAAGAAACTGGGGAAGGCAGGCTCTCCTCCTGTTCGGCAAGATACGCCTGAACCTCACCGTTCATCACATCCATCGTCGTATGGTCGCCAATCAGGTGATGCAGCAATTGCAATACCATCCAACGGCCATCAGCCTCCTGCGCCACCACAAACCGCAACAACGGAGCTTGATTCAGGTCAAGACGATAATGACGAGGATTAAAACGTTGAGCCAGTTGATCACAAATCGGTCCATCTGCCGGGTCTAACGTCAATTCAGTGACCGATAAAGGCGCCTGACGCCAGACTACCTGAGCCGGCACAGATAACTCTTGCCAGACAAAGGCGGTACGCAGAATATCATGGCGATCAACCACTTGTTGTACTGCCGTCAGATATCGGTCCAGTAGCGTCCGATCAGCGAAGACCACCTGACCGGCTAACAAATAGGGATCTCCTTCGTTTGCCAGTAAGTGGTGGAACAAAATGCCATCCTGCAACGGCGACAGGGCATAGATATCCTGAATGTTGCTCACCCCACCCGGCACTTGTCTGACGATGCGGTCAATGTCAGCCTGAGTCAAATCAATCAGCGGCAACATCGCTGGTGTCAGGGCCGTAGTTGCCGAAGTGATGACGTTAGGCGGCACTATCACAGCCTGATGCTGTCCCAACGTTTGCGCCAGGTCTGACAACACCGGCGATTGGAACAGATCACGCGCCGTCAGTGTCAATCCTAAATGACGCAAGCGCTCAACCATCCGTATCGCAAGCAACGAATGACCACCCAAGGCAAAAAAGCTGTCGTACCGGCTTATCTGCTCAATCCCTAGCAATTCACGCCAGATAGCCGCCAGCGCTATTTCTGTTTCTCCTTGAGGCGCAGCGTAAACTTGGTGGACAAAGGCGTCACTGTCCGGTTCCGGCAACGCTTGATGATCCAATTTACCGTTAGCAGTCAATGGAAACGCATCCAGCCGCATAAAGGCCGACGGCACCATATAGTCAGGCAAAATAGCACTCAGATGGGCACGCAGACTGCTCACCAATCCGTCACGGGCTTCCGCCGCCACATAGGCCACCAGTCGTTTCTCCTGCCCTTCGCCTCGTACCAACACCGCTACCTCACGTACCGTTGGGTACTCTGCTAACCGAGCTTCAATTTCCTCCGGCTCAATGCGGAAGCCGCGGATTTTAACCTGCTGATCATTGCGGCCCAGGAATTCCAGATTGCCATCCGGCAGATAACGGGCCAAATCCCCGGTGCGGTATAGGCGAGCATCCGGGTTATCACTGAACGGATCAACAAGGAAACGCTCAGCGGTCAATTCAGGCCGATTAAGATAACCACAGGCCACTCCATCGCCCCCAACATAAATCTCTCCGACCGCTCCTAACGGTACTGGCTGACCGCAAGTATCCAACAGATAAACCCGCGTGTTAGCTACCGGTCGTCCGATCGGGATACGGGCCGCTCCGGGCGCTAATGCTGTGATACGGTATGTGGCCGTAAAGGTAGTGCCTTCACTCGGCCCATAGCCATTTAATAGCTGTTGTGGCGGACTGGTATTCAGTACCTGACCGATAACATGGGGATCAAGGGCATCTCCGCCAACAATCAGGCATTTTATCTGTGGAAGAACCGGAGACAGCGCCGCTGCTAACTGGTTAAACAATCCGACACTCAACCACAGAACAGTGATTCGCTGAACCTGTAAAACTTGTACAAACGCCTGCGGCATCAACAAAGTGGCATGATCGACAATCACTAACGAACCACCATTGAGCAACGGCGCCCAAACTTCAAATGTGCTGGCATCGAAAGCCGGATTAGCGGCAAAAGCTACCCGATCATTCGGTTCGATTTCAGCATAGCCATTATTGATAACCAGCCGGACCACCGCACGATGCGGCACCAAGACTCCTTTAGGTGTCCCGGTAGAACCGGAGGTGTACATGATATACGCTAACTCAGTGCTGGAACGCGGTAAGTCAAGGTTAAAGCGATCCTCTTCGTGGCCCATGTCTGTCTCATCCGAGAGACGAAGCAACGGTACAGCCAAGTTAGCCGGAATATCCGCCCGTGTATCGGTGAGCAGTAACTTAGCTGAACAATCACTTATCAGCCAGTTTTTCCGCTCATCCGGTACACTGGGATCAATCGGCACGTAAACAGCGCAGGCTTTGAGAACCGCTAATTGGGCTACCACCAGTTCTATCGAACGCGCTAGCAAGAGCGCAATATGATCACCGGGACAAACGCCTTGCTCGATCAATTGACGAGCCAATCGGTTAGCGCGGATATTTAATTCGGCATAACTAAGCGTTTGCTCTTCATACACTAATGCTATCGCGTCAGGGGTTTTCTCCACCTGTTGTTCAAACAACTGATGAATGCATAATGCCTCAGGATAGACGGTTTCCGTGGCGTTCCAAGTTTCCAGTAACAACTTGCGCTCCGCCGGAGAAAGAATATCAATTTCCCTGACCGGCTGCTGAGGATTAGCTACCATCGCTTGCAGTACTGTGTGCAGATATCCCACCTGCCGCGCCATTGTCGTTGGATCAAACAGGGCGGTAGCATAACTTAATGCCCCCACGATCCTGCCCTCTTCTTCTGACAAGCCCAGTTCAAGATCAAACTTGACAACATCAACAGCTTGATCAACCGGTGAAACTACCAATCCCGGTAATCCCCACTCCGTGTTCTCATTATTCTGCCAGACAAACATCACCTGGAATAACGGGGTATGCGCCAGTCGGCGTGGCGGTTGCACGATCTCCACCACCTGTTCAAACGGTAAATCCTGATGCTCCTGAGCTGTCAATGCGGTTTGCCGAACTCGCGCCAGTAATTCCGTCACAGTCAATTCATCCGATAAATCCATGCGCAACGCTAACGTATTGACAAAGAAGCCAATCAACGGCTCTACTTCCTGATGATTGCGGCCGGCACTCGGGGTGCCAATTACCACATCGTCCTGACCTGATAAACGTGACAGAACTACCGACCAAGCTGACAACAACGTCATAAATAAGGTGACGCCGTGCTGTTCACTCAGGCGTTTAAGGGCGGTCGTTAGCGCCACATCCAGGTTAATCGGCACAGCCTGCCCGGCAAACGACTGCTCCAACGGACGAGGCCGATCTGTCGGCAAATCCAGCAAGACTGGCGCATCAGCCAACATTGCACGCCAATAGTCAGACTGAACCTGAATACGCTCAGCCGACAACCACTGACGCTGCCAGGCGGCGTAATCCGGGTATTGAATCGCCAACGGCGGCAACGGATCGGATTGTCCGTCCATAAACGCCGTATAGAGTGTGTTCAGTTCCTGTATCAGCACATTGGCAGACCAGCCATCGGAAATTATGTGATGCAAGGTCAGCAAAAACTGATATTCGTCATCAGTGATCCGAATGAGAGCAGCACGGATAAGCGGGCCGCTTTCAAGATCAAATGACGCATGGGCTTCCTCCACGCTCAGACGCTCAAGAACAACATCAGCATCTGGTATCCCGCGCAGGTCATATTGAGATAACAGTAAGCCGCTATCCGGCTCCAATAGCCGCACTTGCGGCTGACCATCTACAGAGACAAAGACAGACCGTAACGCTTCATGACGAGCAAACAAGGTATCCAGCGCCTTTTGCCAAGCCATAATATCCAACTGTCCAGATAAACGCAGGACCATTGGGATATGATACGTTTCACTGACACCCTCAAGCTGGGCCAAAAACCACAAGCGCTGTTGAGCAAATGACAACGGTAACGCTCCATCACGGGATATCGGCAAGATATTATCTGGTTGACCCGGCCGAGCCTGCATAACCTCAGCAAACGCCCTCAATGAAGGAGTCTTAAACAGGGTGGTTAGAGGTAGTTCGATACCCAAAGCGGCTACCCGGTTCATCACCCGCACCGCCAACAATGAGTGGCCTCCCAGAGCAAAGAAATTGTCATATCGGCTGATCTGTTCAATTCCCAAGATTTCACGCCAAATCGCCGCCAGAGCCATTTCCATTTCTCCTTGCGGCGCTTGGTAAACCTGACGGGCAACGGCTTTATTGTCCGGCGCTGGCAGCGCTTGACGATCTAATTTACCGTTCGGCGTTAATGGCAATGCATCCAAACGCACAAAGGCCGTCGGAACCATGTAATCAGGCAAAATAGCTTGCAGGTAAGCACGCAGACTAGTCACCAACCCCTCATGGGCTTCTGCCACTACATAGGCCACCAGCCGTTTTTCTTGCCCTTCCCCTTGAGCCAATACCACAGATTCACTCACCGTCGGATGTTCCACCAACCGAGCCTCAATTTCCCCCGGCTCAATGCGGAAACCGCGAATTTTAACCTGCTGGTCATTACGGCCCAAGAATTCCAAGTTGCCGTCCGGCAAATAACGGGCTAAATCCCCAGTGCGGTACATCCGGGCATCCGCCACATCACTAAACGGATCGATCAGGAACCGTTCCGCCGTCAAGTCTGGGCGATTGAGGTAGCCACGCGCCACTCCCGCGCCACCGATATAAATTTCCCCCACCACGCCCAACGGCACCGGTTGACCATACTCGTCCAGTAAGTAAAGACCAGTGTTGGCTATTGGACGACCGATACTTTCAATGATCCTGTCACCCCTCTGTATCGGCAGCCAGGCAGAATAGGTTGTCGTTTCAGAAGGTCCATAAAGATTACACAACCGCTGTATTTGTGTTTCTGCGAAGATCTGCTCAATTAAGGCGCCCTTAAGCGGCTCCCCTGCCAGATTGACAGTATGAACCGAGTCCATCAACGCCTGAGCCTGCAATAACGGTTTCATCGCCGATGGAACTGAGTTAATCAAAGTCACCGGCAGAGCATGCTGCATCAATGACAAGGCATCATCCACCAGATGAATCGCCGCCCCACGAGACAACGGCATAAAACACTCAAAAATGGACAGGTCGAAATTCATCGATGTTGAGAAAAGCACCTCGCGGATCTCTTCCGTCTCAAAGGCCTGCTTAGCCCAATGCAGGAAGTTAACCGTATTGCGGTGCTCAATCATCACCCCTTTGGGTACTCCCGTGGAGCCGGAAGTGTAAATCACATAGGCCAAATGCTGGGAAGTCAGCCCAGATGCCTGTGGATTACTGTCCGGCTGATCAGGCAAAATATTCGGGTCCAGTACCGTGAGTCCAGCCAGCGCTTCCTCGCCCAGTGCAGCCCAGCCAACCTTATCCGCCAGCACCATAATGGGGTCAGCATCATGCAGAATATGTGTCAGACGCTCGCTAGGATAAGCCGGGTCTAGCGGTACATAAGCCCCGCCCGCTTTCAGCACCGCTAACAACGCCACCACCATTGCCGGTGAACGTGTCACACAAATCGCTACCCGTTGGTCAGGTACAACGCCCTGTGCGATAAGTTGATGAGCCAGACGGTTAGCACGGGTATTTAATTCGGCATAACTGAGGGTCTGAGCTTCATACACTAACGCTGTCGCATCAGGAGTTTGCTCCACCTGTTGTTCAAACAATTGATGAACACATAACGCTTCAGGATAAGCGCTTTCCGTCGCGTTCCAGGTTTCCAGCAACAGCGTACGTTCCGCTTTCGGCAAGATTTCCAATGCCCGAACAGGCATGTCCGGCACTTGCTCAAGGGCATCCACCAGACTTTCCAGTGCTCGCTGCATATAACCACATAGGCTTTCCGGATCAAACGGCTGTACTACCTGAGCCGTCAGCCCCAGAGATTCGCCAAAATCCTCCACTGATAGCATTAACGGATAGTTAGTCCGCTCCTGTCCGCCAATAAACTCAATACCACTGATGACGTCATCCGGCGTTGCCAGCAAGGTATTATGCCGATAGTTCAGCAAGCTATTAAACAGAGGGATCTCACCCTGCACACCGCTGCAACGCTGGGCCAGCGCCAGTGACGCGTGCTCATGTTCTAATAGTCCGGCGAGTCGAGCATGGGCGGCCTGCACGCTGCTCCGTACCGGGGTCTCATCGATATCCAGCCGCAACGGCAAGGTATTAATGAACAACCCCATACTGTTGTCTGTCCCTTCCCCAGCTTGCATACGCCCAAACAACACGGTGCCAAACACAACATTCTTCTGACCACTGGTACGCGCCAACACCTGCGCCCAAGCCAGATGACACAAGGCCGCCAGACTGACGCCCAGATGTCTCGCCTGATGACGCAAACGGTCATTTAACCCAGCTGGCAACATCCGGTGAACTTCCGTCACTTGCGAACCATCACGATGTACTTCCGTCAAACCAAACGGCAGGGTCGGTTCATCTACCTCCGCCAGCATGTCAGTAAAGAAACGGGTGTGTTCTTCCTGACTCACCCCTAACCGGACCTGAGCCACCAGATTGCGGAAAGGTGTCGGCACAGGCAGACTATCTTCCTGACCTGTCAGGTACGCGTGCACTTCGCGGTGCATTACTTCCATCGTTTCGTGGTCGCCGATCAAGTGATGATGCAATTCCAGTAACAACCAATGACCATCCGTTTCCTGTGCGACCACAAAACGTAACAACGGCGCTTCGCTCAGGTCGAGACGATGATGACGCGGATCAAAGCGCCGGGTTAACTGTTCACTGACCGGGCCATCAGCCGGACTTAGTGTCAATTCCGTCACCGACAATGGAGCCTGACGCCACACTACCTGCGCCGGAACTGACAATCCCTGCCAGAGAAAAGCGGTACGCAGAATATCGTGCCGATCAATTATCTGTTGAACCGCCGCCAGATAACGATCCAACAACGCTCGATCAGCAAAAGCCATCTGCCCCGTCAATAAATAGGGATCACCCTCATTTGCCAACAAATGGTGGAACAAAATGCCATCCTGCAACGGCGACAGGGCATAGATATCCTGAATATTGGCGATCCCCCCCGGCACCTGTCCAACAATGTGGTCAATGTCAGCTTGGGTCAAATCAATCAGCGGCAACATCGCCGGTGTCAGCGCCGTAGTATCCGGTGTAATACGGTTATCAGGCACTTGAATTTCATTATGCTGAACCAGAGACTGTGCCAAAATACAGAGTGTTGGATGCTGGAATAACGTTTTTACCGATACACTCAGACCGATACGCCGCAATCGTTCAATCATACGGACAGCAAGCAGCGAATGACCACCAAGCGCAAAGAAGCTGTCATGCCGACTAATCTGCTCAACACCGAGTAACTCACACCAAACAGCCGCCAGCATCGTTTCTATCTTCCCTTGCGGAGCTTCATAGATCTGACGGGCAAATGCCTCTTCTCCTGGTGCCGGCAACGCCCGACGATCCAACTTGCCGTTCGGCGTCTGTGGTAAAGTATCCAGCCGCACAAAAGCTGCCGGTACCATATAGTCAGGTAAAATTGCACTCAAGTATTCACGCAAGCGGGCCGCCAACCCCTCATTCGCTTCTGCCGCTACATAGGCGACCAGCCGTTTGCCTTGCTCATCCTCCCATACCAACACTGCCGCCTCTTGCACCGACGGGTGTTTCTCCAGCCGGGTCTCAATTTCCCCTAGTTCAACCCGGAAACCGCGAATTTTGACCTGATGATCGTTACGCCCCAGGAATTCCAGGCTGCCATCCGGCAAGTAGCGAGCCAAATCCCCAGTAACATACATCCGCGCGCCGGAGACCGGACTGAAAGGATCGGGTATAAAACGTTCCGCGCTCAATTCCGGCTGGTTAAGGTAACCCCGCGCCACACCCACTCCGCCAATATACATTTCACCCACGCTGCCTGGCGGGACTAACTGACCGTATTTGTCCAGCAGGTAAACACAGGTATTTTTAAGCGGTCGGCCGATAGAACAATCATCGACGGGGGATAAAACCTCCTTACAGGTCGCTGTGACGGTATTTTCCGTCGGGCCATAAGCGTTCAATAGTCGAGGTCGATGGACCTCCCTCACAAACCAATCCTGAATGGCGCTCTTTTTGACCGCCTCACCACCAATGATAATGAGTCTGAGACAATCCGGTAACGGTAATACATTGTTGTCTCTGACAATCAGTTCAGACCAAAATAACGCTGGCAAAGACATTACTGTGATGCGGTTCTGCCAAGCTAAAGCAATAAACTCCGACATCGACGCCAACCAGCGATCATCACGCATGACCAACGTGGCCCCATTGCATAATGTCGAGAAACATTCCTCCACTGAAACGTCAAACGCAAAAGAAGCAAACTGTAATAACCGATCTTGCGCCGTGACCGCATAGGTCTCATTAAAGCCCAGATGACGTTGATACACCGCCTGATGTTCCACCATCACCCCTTTCGGCTGTCCAGTGGAGCCGGAGGTATAGATGATGTAAATCAGGTGATCTGGTGTCAACTCAGCGACCTGCGGGTTGCGATCCGACTGATCTGGCAAGATATTCGGGTCAAGTACCGTCAGCCCGCTCAACGCCTCATCACCCAGTGCCGCCCGCCCAGTCGCATCAGCCAATACCACTGATGGAGTCGTATCATTCAGGATATACGCCAGACGCTCTAACGGATAGGTTGGGTCCAGCGGCACATAGGCTCCACCGGCTTTCAACACCGCTAACAGCGCCACCACCATTACTGGTGAACGCGACACACAAATTGCCACTGGTTGGTCAGGTACGACACCCAATGCGATAAGCTGATGGGCCAACCGGTTAGCACGGGCATTTAATTCGGCATAGCTGAGGGTTTGCTCCTGATACACCAGCGCCGTCGCCTCCGGGGTTTTTTCCACCTGTTGTTCAAACAATTGATGAACACATAACGCCTCAGGATAGGCGGTTTCCGCCTCATTCCAGGTTTCCAGCAATAGCTTGCGTTCCGCCGGGGCCAGAATATCAATTTCCCCGATCCGCTGTTGGGGGTTAACCACCATCGCTTGCAGCACCGCATGCAGATATCCCACCTGCCGTTCCATTGTCGATGGATCAAACAAAGCAGCGGCATAACTCAACGCCCCAACAATCCTGTCCTCCTCCTCTAACAAGCCCAGCTCCAGATCAAACTTGACAATATCGAAAGCTTGATAGACCGGTGAAACCGCCAGTCCCGGTAATTCCCATTCCGAGTTCTCATTGTTCTGCCAGGCAAACATCACCTGGAACAACGGGGTATGCGCCAGTCGGCGCGGCGGTTGCACGATTTCTACCACCTGCTCAAACGGTAAATCCTGATGCTCCTGAGCCGTCAATGCAGTTTGCCGCACTCGCGCCAGTAATTCCGTCACGGTCAGCTCACCTGATAAATCCATGCGCAACGCCAGTGTATTAACAAAGAAACCAATCAACGGCTCCACTTCCTGACGACCACGGCCTGCGCTCGGGGTGCCAATCACCAAATCGTCCTGACCTGACAAACGTGACAAAACCACCGTCCAAGCAGATAACAGCGTCATAAATAAAGTGACGCCGTGCTGCTCACTCAGACGCTTAAGGGCTGCCGTTAATTCCACATCTAAGTTAACCGGCACGGCATCTCCGGCGTACGACTGCTCCGGCGGACGAGGTCGGTCAGTGGGCAAATCCAGCATAACCGGCGCGTCAGCCAACATTGCACGCCAATAGTCAGATTGAACCTGAACACGTTCAGCCGACAACCACTGACGCTGCCAAGCGGCGTAATCCGGGTATTGAATCGCCAATGGCGGCAACGGAGCCAGTTGCCCGGCCATAAACGCCGTATAGAGCGCATTCAATTCCTGCATCAATATATTGGCAGACCAGCCATCGGAAATAATGTGATGCAAAGTCAGCAAAAATTGATATTCGTCATCAGTGAGCCGGATGAGAGCAACACGGATAAGCGGGCCGCTTTCAAGATCAAATGACGCATGAGCCTCCTCGGTGCTCAAGCGCTCAAGAACCTCATCAGCATCTGGAACTCCGCGCAGGTCATATTGAGATAACAGTAAGCCGCTATCTGGTTCCAATAGCCGCACTTGCGGCTGACCATCAATAGAGATAAAGACAGAACGTAACGCTTCATGACGGGCAAACAAGGTATCCAGAGCCTTTTGCCAGGCCACAATATCCAGTTGACCAGACAAGCGCAGGGCCATCGGGATATGATAAGTTTCACTGACTCCCTCAAGCTGTGTCAGGAACCACAGGCGCTGTTGAGCAAATGATAACGGTAATTCCCCTTCTCGGGATATCGGCAGGATGGACGGCAGGATAGTATCCGATTGCCCCATCCGAGCCTGCATGACCTCAGCAAACGCCCCTAGCACTGGGGATTTAAACAGGGTAGTCAGCGGCAATTCAATACCTAAAGCAGTTACCCGATTCATCACTCGCATCGCCAGTAATGAGTGACCGCCCAAGGCAAAGAAATTGTCATGTCGGCTGATCTGTTCAACCCCCAAGACTTCACGCCAAATCGCCGCCAGCGCCATTTCCGTTTCCCCTCGCGGCGCTTCATAAACTTGACGAGCAACCGCTTCACTGTCCGGCGCCGGTAATGCCCGACGATCCAGCTTACCATTCGGCAGTAACGGGAATGCATCCAGCCGTACAAAAGCCGCCGGCACCATATAACCCGGTAATAGGGCACTCAAGTGGGTACGCAGACTATTAACCAACTCGTCATTTGCTTGCGCCGCCACATAAGCAACTAACCGTTTATCCTGCCCATCATCCAGAGCGAGTACCAATGCTCCGCGGACCTCAGGGTGTTCTGTCAGTCGGGCTTCAATTTCCCCCGGTTCAATCCGGAAGCCACGGATTTTAACTTGCTGATCATTACGGCCAACAAATACCAGATTGCCGTTTGGCAAGTAACGGACCAAATCCCCGGTTCGATACATCCGCGCATCAGGTCTATCACTAAACGGGTCAGGCAGGAAACGCTCAGTCGTCAATTCTGGCCGATTCAGGTAGCCGCGGGCAACGGCGATTCCCCCAATATAAAGCTCACCGGTGACACCCATTGGAACAGGTTCCCCACGGGCATTGAGAATATAGATTTGAGTATTGGATATTGGGCGGCCAATCGGTACGTTATCAACAAAACGGCTCGGGTGATTGGTATCGAACACAGTACAACCCACGACAGTTTCGGTTGGACCATACTCGTTAATGATGCGTGATCCAGGCGATAATGTTCGCCAGAGTGCAACCGTGGAACCGGGTAGCGCCTCTCCGCCCACGATGAAGCAGTGCGCAGGGCATTCTCGTTCCGCTGTTTTTAATTCCTGACCCATCGCTGAAAGATGGCTAGGGGTAATTTTAACCAGAGCGCCCGATTCCATTGACAGCAACGCGGGGAGCAGTTCAATCAGCTCCTGCCCGTCACGAATCAAGCGGATCTTGCCGCCACACAGTAAAGGCAGGTAAAGACTGGTGACCGTGGCATCAAAGGCTAGCGGTGACGAAACGATACTATCGAATTGCCTTTCAGTTAAGTAATCACTCCGCGCCCATAGCAGATAGTTGCAGACACCGCGATGTTCCAGCATCACTCCTTTCGGTGTCCCCGTCGAACCCGAGGTATAAATGACATACGCCAGATGTCGTGAGGTTAATTCAGGTATTTGCGGGTTGTCGTCCGGCTGGTTAAACCGTGTATCTGGGTCAAGTACCGTGAGTTCTGCCAGTGCCTGCTCACCCAACGCAGCGCGTCCTGCCTTATCCGCGAGTAAAATAGCTGGAGCGGCATCAGTCAGAACATATGCCAGACGCTCCCCAGGATAGGTTGGGTCCAGCGGTACATAAGCTCCCCCAGCTTTCAATACGGCCAACAATCCCACCACCATTGCCGGTGAGCGCGCCACGCAAATCGCTACCCGCTGATCGGGTACGACACCCAATGCAATCAATTGGTGAGCCAGTCGGTTAGCACGAGCATTCAGTTCCGCATAACTGAGGCTCTGCCTTTCATAAACTAGTGCCGTAGCATCAGGATTTTTCTCTACTTGACTCTCGAATAGCTGATGAACGCATAACTGCTCAGGATAGACGGTTTCAGTCTCGTTCCACGTTTCCAGCAACAGCCTCCGCTCCGTTTCTGGTAGAATATTCAGTATCCGTACCGGCGTTTCCGGCGCCTGTTCAAGCATCTCTACCAAACTTTCCAATGCCTGCTGCATATAACCGCATAGTCTTTCTGGTTCAAACGGCTGCACCACCTGAGCCGTTAGTCCCAAAGTAGAGCCGCCATCCTCCACCGACAGCACAAACGGATAGTTAGTGCGCTCTTGCCCTCCCAAGAACTCAATGCCCTGCACTGCCTCATTCGGGGTCATCGGATTCCCATTATGCCGGTAGTTCAACAGGGTACTAAAGAGCGGAATATCACCCTGTACACGACTGCAACGCTGGGCCAACACCAGCGACGCATGCTCATGCACCAGCAATCCAGCCAGCCGGGTATGTGTTGTCTGTACGCTGTCGCGTACCGAGGTATCATCAATATCCAGCCGCAGCGGTAAGGTATTAATAAACAGCCCCATACCACTGTCGGCGCCATCTCCCGCCTGCATACGTCCAAACAGTACCGTGCCGAACACGACTTTCTCCTGACCACTGGTATGCGACAACACCTGTGCCCAGGCCAAATGACACAATGCAGCCAGACTGACGCCCAAATGTCTCGCCTGATGACGCAAACGGTTATTTAGCTCGGTCGGCAACATTCGGTGGGATTCGACCACCAGCGAGCCATCACGGTGCACTTCCGTCAGCCCAAACGGTAGAGTCGGTTCATCTACTTCCGCCAGCATGTCAGTAAAGAAGCGGGTGTGTTCTTCCTGACTCACTCCCAACCGGACCTGAGCCACCAGATTGCGGAAAGGTGTCGGCGTAGGCAAGCTGTCCGCTTGATCTGTCAGATACGCTTGGACTTCGCGGTGCATCACTTCCATCGTTTCATGGTCGCCAATCAAATGATGCTGCAATTCCTGCAACAACCAACGACCATCCGTTTCCTGAGCGATGACAAAGTGCAGCAATGGCGCTTGTCTCAAATCGAGACGATACCGACGCGGATCAAAACGCCGGGCTAGCTGCTCACTGACCGGACCGTCAGCCGGGTCCAGAACCAATTCAGCCACTGATAATGGGGCCTGACGCCAGACCACCTGAGCCGGGACTGATAATCCTTGCCAGATAAAGGAAGTACGTAAAATATCATGCCGATCAACGGCCCGTTGAATCGCCGCCAGATAACGATCCAACATCGCCCGGTCAGCAAAGGCCATCTGCCCCGTCAACAGATACGGATCACCTTCATTCGCCAGTAGATGGTGGAACAAAATGCCATCCTGCAACGGTGACAAGGCATAGATATCCTGAATATTTTTGAGTCCGCCCGGTATTTGCTCAACGATGAGGTCAATCTCAGTTTGAGTCAGATCAATTAACGGCAGCAGATCCGGTGTCAACGCCACGGTATCCGGTGTAATACGGTTGTCAGGCACCCGAATTTCATTATGCTCAGCCAAGGACTGCGCCAGAACACGAAGTGTTGGATTCTGGAATAGCGTTTGCACCGATATACCCAGACCTACACGCCGCAATCGTTCAATCATCCGTACAACGAGCAATGAATGGCCGCCCAGAGCAAAGAAGTTGTCATGTCGGCTAATCTGCTCAGTGCCTAACAACTCACGCCAAACAGCCGCCAACATCGTTTCTATCTTCCCTTGCGGGGCTTCATAGACCTGACGAGCAAACGCCTCCTCTCCCGGCGCTGGCAATGCCCGGCGGTCCAACTTACCATTCGGGGTCTGCGGGAAAACATCCAGACGCACAAAAGCTGCCGGTATCATGTAGCCAGGCAAAATAGCACTCAAATGGATACGTAAGCTATTAACCAATTCATCATCTGCTTCCGCCGCCACATAGGCAACCAGCCGTTTGTCCTGCCCGTCATCCAGCGCCAATACCAGCGCTTCGCGTACCGCAGGATACTCTGTCAGCCGAGCTTCAATCTCCCCCGGTTCAATTCGGAAGCCACGAATTTTAACTTGATAATCATTACGGCCAAGGAATTCCAACTCACCATTCGGCAGGTAGCGAGCTAAATCCCCAGTGCGATACATCCGGGCGCCGGATACCGCACTAAAGGGATCGGGTATGAAACGCTCCGCACTTAATGCCGACTGGTTAAGATAACCCTGCGCCACACCGACGCCGCCAATATACATTTCGCCGGTGCAACCTAATGGCACGGGTTGATCATCTTTGTCTAACAGATATACACAGGTATTTTTAATCGGCCGACCGATAGAACGATCATCTGCCGACGAGATGACTTCTTTACAGGTCGCCGTCACGGTATTTTCCGTCGGACCATACGCGTTCAATAGCCGAGGTCGGTGGCCTTCCTGCTTAAACCAATCCTGAATGGCATTCTTTTTGACCGCCTCACTGCCAATGATGATCAGCCTGAGACACTCCGGCAGCGGTGATCTATTATCTCTGGCCGCCAGTTCAGACCAGAATAAGGTCGGCAGAAACATCACTGTGATATGGTTTTGCCGGGCTAAAGCAATAAATTCCGGCATCGAAGTCAACCAGCTATCATCACGAATAATCAGCGTAGCCCCGTTGCACAACGTCGAGAAGCACTCTTCTACTGAAACATCGAATGCAAAAGCAGCAAATTGCAATACCCGGTCTTGCGCGGTGATAGCATAGTGTTCATTCACCCCCAGATGACGTTGATAGACCGCCTGATGTTCCACCATCACCCCTTTCGGCTGCCCGGTTGAACCGGAGGTGTAAATCACATAGGCCAGATGTTGTGGCGTTAATGCAGTCACTAATGGATTGCCGTCCGGCTGGTCAGGTAACAAATTCGGGTCCAATACGGTCAACCCCGAAAGCGCCTCCTCGCCCAATACTGTCCGTCCAGTACTATCCGCCAGCAAAATAGACGGCGCGGCATCAGTCAGAATATGAGACAGACGCTCACCCGGATAAGCCGGGTCCAATGGCACATAAGCTGCCCCGGCTTTCAGCACCGCCAGCACGCCCACTACCATCGCTGGTGAACGTGTTACACAAATCACCACCCGCTGATCGGGTATTACGCCGAGCGCAATCAATTGATGAGCCAGTCGATTGGCGCGAGCATTCAGCTCAGCATAGCTGAGAGTTTGTTCCTGATATATCAGCGCTATGGCATCAGGATTTTTCTTCACCTGTTGTTCAAACAACTGATGAATACATAACGGGTCAGGATACGGGGTGTCCGTGGCGTTCCAGGTTTCCAGTAATAACGTGCGTTCAGCCTCGGGCAGAATACTGAGCGTCCGTACCGGCGTCTCTGGGGCCGACTCAAGCGCCTCCGCCAGATTTTCCAGCGCCTGCCGCATATAGCCGCATACCCTTTCCGGCTCATATGGCTGGACAACTTCAGCCGTCAACCCCAGTGCATTACCAAAATCTTCCACCGACAAGGAAAACGGATAGTTACTACTCTCTTGCCCACCAAGGAATTCGATACCACTCATGGTTTCATCCGAAACCACTGGCAACGCGTTATGCCGATAGTTCAACAAGGCGCTAAAGAGCGGCATTTCACCCTGTACCCTACTGCAACGCTGAGCTAACGCTAATGAGGCATGCTCATAATCTAACAATTCAGCTAATCGGGCGTGTGCTGCTCGTACACTATCCCGTACCGAAGTATCATCAATATCCAGCCGCAACGGCAAGGTATTGATAAATAGCCCCATCCCACTGTCAGCACCTTCCCCCGCCGCCATGCGCCCAAACAGAACGGTGCCAAACACCACTTTCTCCTGACCACTGGTATGCGACAATACCTGTGCCCAGGCCAAATGACACAACGTTGCCAAACTAACGCCCAGACGTCTCGCCTGACTGCGCAGACGATCATTCAACACCTGAGATAACATTTGGTGTGATTCCATCATCTGCAAGCCATTACGATGTACCTCCGTAAGTCCGAAGGGTAACGTTGGTTCATCCACCTCAGTCAGCATATCGGTAAAGAAGCGGATATACTCTGCCTGATTAACCCCCAATTGAGCCTGAGCAATCAAATTACGGAAAGGCGCCGGAACGGGCAGGCTATTCCCTTGCCCGGTAAGATACGCTTGAATTTCCCGGTTCATGACTTCCATCGTCGTATGGTCGCCAATCAGGTGGTGCTGCAATTGCAATACTCGCCAGCGGCCATCGGTTTCCTGCGCCGCCACAAACCGCAACAACGGCGCTTGATTCAGGTCAAGGCGATAATGACGCGGACTAAAACGTTGAGTCAACTGATCGCCAATCGCCCCATCAGCCGGGTCGAGTGTCAATTCAGTGACCGATAAAGGCGCCTGACGCCAGACTACCTGCACCGGCGCAGATAATCCTTGCCAGAGAAAAGCGGTACGTAGGATATCGTGACGTTCAACCACCTGTCGCACCGCCGCAAAATAACGGTCTAACAAAGAGCGATCAGCAAAGACCATCTGACTAACCACTAAATACGGATCACCTTCGTTTGCCAGTAAGTGGTGGAACAAAATACCGTCCTGCAACGGTGACAAGGCATAAATATCCTGAATATTAGTCATCCCACCCGGCACTTGCTCGATGATACCGTCAATGTCAGCCTGAGTCAGATCTACCAGCGGCAACATTCCCGGAGTGAGTGTCGTCGTCGCTGGCGTAATGACATTCGGCGGCACCACCACAGCCCGGTGCTGTCCCAACGTTTGCGCCAGTTCAGACAACACTGGAGACTGGAACAGATCACGCACGGCCAGTGTCAGCCCCAGATGATGCAAACGTTCAATCATCCGTACCGCCAGCAGAGAGTGACCACCCAGTGCGAAGAAGCTATCGTGTCGGCTAATCTGTTCAATACCTAGCAACTCACGCCAAATGGTCGCTAATGCAATTTCCGTTTTCCCTTGTGGCGCTTCATAAACCTGACGAGCAAACGCTTCGCCGTCTGGTGCCGGCAAGGCTCGACGATCCAATTTACCGTTCGGCGTTAGCGGAAACGCATCCAGACGCACAAAGGCCGTTGGCACCATATAATCTGGTAAAAGAGCGCTTAGGTAGGTACGCAAGCTATTTGCCAGCCCTTCATCCTCTGGCGCCACGATATAAGCAACTAGCCGTTTTCCGTGCTCTTCGCCCAACGCCAACACCACCGATTCACTCACCGCTGGGTGTTCTATCAATCGGGCCTCAATTTCCCCCGGTTCAATGCGGAAACCACGGATTTTAACCTGCTGGTCGTTGCGGCCCAGGAATTCCAGATTGCCATCCGGCAGATAACGGGCTAAATCCCCAGTACGGTACATACGAGCGCCCAGTTGATCACTAAACGGATCAACCAAGAAACGTTCCGCCGTCAGTTCAGGGCGGTTCAGATAACCCCGTGCTACACCGGCACCCCCAACATACAATTCCCCTATTGTCCCCAACGGTACTGGCTGACCGTATTTATCCAACAGATAAAGGGTTAAATCTGGAATACGCTCACCAATAGGGCTGGTCGTCTGTTCCACATCATGCGGATTCAGTTCCCGATAAGTCACATGAACTGTCGTCTCCGTGATACCGTACATATTCACCAACTTTGGTGATGTCTCTTCACGCAGGCGATACCACGGTCGTAACATTCCCGGTTCAAGAGCTTCTCCCCCAAAGATGATATAACGCAACTGGTCCGGTAATGGATTGTCAACATAACTGGCAATAAAGGCTTTGAACGCGCTCGGCGTCTGATTTAATACCGTGACGCCGTGCTGGCACACAAATTGATGCAGCTCTTGAGGAGAGCGGGCAATGGCGTGCGGCACCAGCACCAGTTTAGCGCCGTAGCGTAACGCCCCCCATAATTCCCATACCGAGAAGTCAAACGCGATGGAATGGAACAGGCACCAAACATCTTGTCGGTTAAAGTGATACCAGGATTCAGTCGCATCAAACAGACGCTGGATATTACGATGCTCAACCATCACCCCCTTCGGCGTCCCCGTCGAACCCGAGGTGTAAATTATATAGGCCAGATGCTGTGCGGTTAATGCCGGTACCTGTGGGTTGCTATCCGACTGATCGGGCAAGATATTAGGATCGAGTACCGTCAGAGCAGTCAACGTTTTCTCGTCCAGCGCATTACGTCCAGTATCATCCGCCAGCACAATAGCCGGGGCGGCATCGGTCAGAATATGTGCCAGACGCTCCCCGGTATAAACCGGGTCCAGCGGCACATAGGCGCCACCGGCTTTCAGTATTGCCAATACCCCCACGATCATTGCCGGTGAACGTGATACACAAATCGCCACTCGCTGATCGGGCACGACACCCAGTGCGATAAGCTGATGGGCCAACCGATTAGCGCGGGTATTTAATTCGGCATAGCTGAGAGTTTGATCTTCATATACTAATGCTATCGCGTCAGGGGTTTGCTCTACCTGTTGTTCAAACAACTGATGAATACATAACTGATCAGGATAGGCGGTTTCCGTGACGTTCCAAGTTTCCAGTAACAGCTTGCGCTCCGCCGGAGACAGGATATCAATTTCTCCGATTAGCTGTTGAGGATCAGTCACCATCGCTTGCAGCACCGCGTGCAGATATTCCACTTGCCGCTCCGTCGTCGATGGATCAAACAGGGCGGTGGCATAATTCAACGCCCCAACAATCCTGCCCTCCTCTTCTGACAAGCCCAGTTCAAGATCAAACTTGACAACATCAACAACTTGCTCGACCGGTGAGACTGCCAGCTTCGGCAGTTCCCAGTCCGTACCCTCATTGTTCTGCCAGGCAAATATCACCTGGAACAATGGGGTATGCGCTAATCGGCGCGTCGGTTGTACGATTTCCACCACCTGTTCAAACGGTAAATCCTGATGCTCCTGTGCCGCCAATGCGGTTTGCCGGACTCGCGCCAGCAACTCAGTCACGGTCAGCTCACCCGATAAATCCATACGCAATGCCAACGTATTGACAAAGAAGCCAATCAACGGCTCTACTTCCTGACGACTACGGCCTGCGCTCGGGGTGCCAATCACCACCTCTTCCTGACCTGACAAACGTGACAGAACCACCGACCAGGCTGACAACAGCGTCATAAATAAGGTGACGCCGTGCTGCTCACTCAGGAGTTTCAGAGACGTCGTTAGCGCCACATCCAAGTTAATCGGCACGGCCTGTCCGGCAAACGACTGCTCCGGCGGACGGGGCCGGTCAGTAGGCAAATCCAGCAAGACTGGCGCGTCGGTCAACATCGCACGCCAATAGTCAGACTGAACCTGAATACGCTCAGCCGACAACCACTGACGCTGCCAGGCGGCGTAATCCGGGTATTGAATCGCCAACGGCGGCAACGGATCTGATTGCCCTTCCATAAATGCCGTATAGAGCGTGTTCAGTTCCTGTATTAGCACATTGGCAGACCAACCATCGGAAATAATGTGATGCAAAGTCAGCAAAAACTGATATTCGTCATCAGTGAGCCGGATGAGAGCAGCACGGATAAGCGGGCCGCTTTCAAGGTCAAATGACGCGTGGGCTTCCTCCACGCTCAGACGCTCAAGAACAATATCAGCATCTGGGATCTTGCGCAGGTCATATTGAGATAACAGTAAGCCGCTATTCGGCGCCAACAACCGCACTTGCGGTTGACCATCAATAGAGACAAAGACAGAACGTAACGCTTCATGGCGAGCAAATAAGGTATCCAGCGCCTTCTGCCAAGCCGCAATATCCAGTTGACCACACAAACGCAGGGCCATTGGGATATGATAAGTCTCACTGACGCCCTCAAGCTGCGCCAGAAACCACAAGCGCTGTTGAGCAAATGACAATGGTAATTCCCCTTCACGGGATATCGGCACGATAGCGGGCAGGATAGTATCCGATTGCTCCTGCCGAACCTGCATGACCTCAGCAAATGCTTTTAACGAAGGGGATTTAAACAGGGTGGTTAATGGCAGTTCAACACCCAAAGCAGCTACCCGGTTCATCACTCGCACCGCCAGCAACGAATGGCCGCCCAGAGCAAAGAAATTGTCGTACCGGCTGATCTGCTCAATCCCCAGGACTTCACGCCAAATCGCCGCCAGAGCCATTTCCGTTTCTCCCTGAGGCGCTTCGTAAACCTGACGGGCAACGGCTTCATTGTCCGGCGCCGGTAACGCTTGCCGATCCAACTTACCGTTAGGCGTCAATGGCAATACGTCCAGCCGCACAAAGACCGCCGGTACCATGTAGTCAGGTAATTGAACACTCAGATGTTCACGTAAACTGTTAATCAACCCTTCGTGGTCTTCTGCCGCCACATAGGCAACCAGCCGTTTCTCTTGCCCGTCCCCTTGAGCCAATACTACAGATTCACTCACTGCCGAATGTTCTACCAACCGGGCCTCAATTTCCCCCGGTTCAATGCGGAAACCGCGAATTTTGACCTGCTGATCATTTCGGCCTAAAAATTCCAGATTGCCGTTCGGCAAATAACGGGCTAAATCTCCGGTGCGATACATCCGGGCATCCGGCACACCACTAAACGGATCAATCAGGAAACGTTCCGCCGTCAAGTCTGGGCGATTGAAGTAGCCACGCGCCACTCCCGCGCCGCCGATATAAATCTCCCCCACCACGCCCAACGGCACTGGTTGACCATACTCGTCCAACAAGTAAAGACTGGTGTTGGCTATCGGACGGCCGATACTTTCAATAATCCGTTCACCCCGCTGTATCGGCAACCAAGCAGAATAGGTTGTCGTTTCAGAAGGTCCATAAAGATTACATAACTGCTGTATTTGCGTTTTTTCGAAAATCTGTTCAATTAAGGCGCCTTTAAGCGGTTCCCCCGCCAGATTGACAGTATGAACCGACGCCATCAGCGCCTGCGCCTGCAATAACGGTTTCATTGCCGACGGAACTGAGTTGATTAAGGTCACCGGCAGAGCATGCTGCATTAATGATAGGGCATCATCCACCAGATAAATCGCCGCCCCACGAGACAACGGCATAAAACATTCAAAAATGGACAGGTCAAAATTCATTGACGTTGAGAAAAGTACTTTACGAATCTCTTCCGTCTCAAAAGCCTGCTGAGTCCAATGCAAGAAGTTAACCGTATTCCGGTGCTCAATCATCACCCCTTTAGGCGTTCCCGTAGAACCGGAGGTGTAAATCACATAGGCCAGATGACGAGAAGTCAGCCCAGATATCTGTGGATTACTATCCGGTTGATCAGGCAAGGCATTCGGGTCCAGTACCGTTAATCCAGCCAGCGCTTCCTCGCTTAGTGCAACCCTGCCAGCCTTATCCGCCAGCACAACCGCCGGAGCAGCATCAGTCAGAATATGTGTCAAACGCCCACCAGGATAAGTCGGGTCTAGCGGCACATAAGCCCCGCCCGCTTTCATCACCGCCAGCAATCCCACCACCATTGCTGGTGAACGTGACACACAAATCGCCACCCGTTGATCCGGCTTTATCCCTAATGTAATAAGCTGATGGGCCAACCGGTTAGCATGAGCATTTAATTCAGCATAGCTGAGAGTCTGCCCTTCACACACTAAGGCTTCCGCTTCTGGAGTTTTTTCTACCTGTTGTTCAAACAATTGATGAACACATAACGTCTCAGGGTAGGCTGTTGCCGTGGCGTTCCAAGTTTCCAGCAACAACTTGCGCTCTGCCGGAGAAAGGATATCCATTTCTCTGACCGGCTGTTGGGGATTAGCCGCCATCGCTTTCAGCACCGCATGCAGATATTCCACCTGCCGTTCCATTGTCGATGGATCAAACAGAGCCGTAGCATAACTCAATGTACCAACAATCCCGCCTTCCTCTTCTAACAGGTTAAGCTCAAGATCAAACTTAACAACATCAACGACTTGATCGACCGGCGACACCGCCAGCCCCGGTAATCCCCATTCCGTAGTTTCATTGTTCTGCCAGGCAAACATCACCTGGAATAACGGGGTATGCGCCAGTCGGCGCGGTGGTTGCACGATTTCCACCACCTGTTCAAACGGTAAATCCTGATGCTCCTGTGCCGCCAATGCGGTTTGCCGAACTCGCGCCAGTAATTCCGTCACGGTCAACTCACCCGATAAATCCATGCGCAACGCCAGCGTATTGACAAAGAAGCCAATCAACGACTCAACTTCCCGACGGCCACGGCCTGCGCTCGGTGTGCCAATCACCACATCGTCCTGACCTGACAGGCGCGATAGGACTATCGCCCAAGCTGACAACAGCGTCATAAATAAGGTGACGCCCTGCTGCTCACTCAAGCGCTTAAGGGCGGTCGTTAACGCCACATCCAGGTTAACCGGCACGGCTTGTCCGGCAAACAACTGTTCCGGCGGACGAGGCCGATCTGTCGGCAAATCCAACAGAACCGGAGCATCAGCCAACATTGCACGCCAATAGTCAGATTGAGCCTGAATACGTTCAGCCGACAACCACTGACGCTGCCAGGCGGCGTAATCCGGGTATTGGATCGCCAACGGCGGCAATGGATCTGACTGTCCGGCCATAAACGCCGTATAGAGCGTGTTCAATTCCTGTACCAGCACATTGGCAGACCAGCCATCGGAAATTATGTGATGTTGGGTCAACAAAAATTGATATTCGTCATCGGCGATCCGGATAAGACAGGCGCGGATAAGCGGACCACTGTCAAGGTCAAATGACGCATGGGCTTCCTCCACGCTCAGGCGTTCAAGCACCTTATCCACATCTGGAACCCCGCGCAGATCATATTGAGATAACAGTAAGCCACTATCCGGCGCCAACAGCCGCACTTGCGGCTGGCCATCTACAGAGACAAAGACAGACCGTAACGCTTCATGACGGGCGAATAAGGTATCCAGCGCCTTTTGCCAGGCCACGATATCCAACTCACCACACAAACGCAGGGCTATCGGAATATGATACGTTTCGCTGACCCCTTCAAGCTGCGCCAGGAACCACAAGCGCTGTTGAGCAAATGACAACGGCAACGCCCCATCACGGGATATCGGCACAATGGCTGGCAGGATAGTATCCGATTGCCCCTGCCGGGCCTGCATGGCCTCAGCAAACGCCTTTAACGAAGGTGATTTAAACAGGGTGGTTAGCGGCAATTCAATACCCAAAGCAGCTATCCGGTTCATCACCCGCACCGCCAGCAACGAATGGCCGCCCAGAGCAAAGAAATTGTCATACCGGCTGATCTGTTCAACGCCCAGAACTTCACGCCAAATCGCCGCCAGAGCCATTTCCATTTCTCCCTGAGGCGCTTCATAAACCTGACGGGCAATGGCTTCATTATCCGGCGCCGGTAGCGCTTGACGATCTAATTTACCGTTCGGCGTTAACGGAAACGCATCCAGACGCACAAAAGCTGACGGCACCATATAATCCGGCAATAGGGCACCCAAGTAAGTATGCAGACTATTTACCAGCCCCTCATGGGCTTCCGCCACTACATAGGCAACCAGCCGTTTTTCCTGCCCTTCTCCCTGCGCCAATACCACAGACTCACTCACTGCCGGGTGTTCCACCAACCGGGATTCAATTTCCCCCGGTTCAATGCGGAAACCACGAATTTTAACCTGTTGGTCATTACGGCCCAGAAATTCCAGATTGCCATTCGGCAAATAACGGGCTAAGTCCCCAGTGCGGTACATGCGGGCATCAGGTTTATCACTAAACGGATCAATCAGGAATCGTTCCGCCGTTAAGTCAGAGCGATTAAAGTAGCCACGCGCCACTCCCGCGCCACCGATATACATTTCCCCCACTACACCCAATGGCACTGGTTGACCATACTCATCCAGTAAGTAAAGGCAGGTGTTGGCTATCGGACGCCCGATACTTTCAATGATCCTGTCACCCCGCTGTATCGGCAGCCAGGCAGAATAGGTTGTCGTTTCAGAAGGCCCATAGAGATTACATAACCGCTGTATTTGCGTTTCTGCGAAAATCTGCTCAATTAAGGCGCCTTTAAGCGGTTCCCCCGCCAGATTGACAGTATGAACCGACGCCATCAACGCCTGAGCCTGCAATAACGGTTTCATCGCCGATGGAACTGAGTTGATCAAAGTCACCGGCAGAGCATGCTGCATCAATGACAAGGCATCATCCACCAAATGAATCTCCGCCCCACGAGACAACGGCATAAAACATTCAAAAACAGACAGGTCGAAATTCATCGACGTTGAGAAAAGCACCTTACGGATCTCTTCGGTTTCAAAAGCCTGCTGAGCCCAGTACAGGAAGTTAACCGTATTGCGGTGCTCAATCATTACCCCTTTGGGCACTCCTGTAGAGCCGGAAGTGTAAATCACATAGGCCAGATGACGAGAAGTCAGCCCAGATACCTGTGGATTACTATCCGACTGATCAGGCGAGATATTCGGGTCCAGTACCGTCAGCCCAGCCAGCGCTTCCTCGCCCAGTGCAGACCAACCAGCTTTATCCGCCAGCACCACGGCCGGAGCAGCATCAGTCAGAATATGAGCCAGACGCGCGCCAGGATAAGCCGGGTCTAACGGCACATAAGCCCCGCCCGCTTTCATCACCGCCAGCAATCCAACCACCATTGCCGGTGAGCGTGTCACACAAATCGCTACCCGTTGGTCGGGCACAACGCCCTGTGCGATAAGTTGATGAGCCAGACGGTTAGCACGGGTATTTAATTCGGCATAACTGAGAGTTTGTTCTTGATACACTAACGCTGGCGCGTCCGGGGTTTGCTCCACCTGTTGTTCAAATAATTGATGAATGCACAACTGGTCAGGATAGGCGGCTTCCGTGGCGTTCCAGGTTGTTAACAACAAGGTACGCTCCGCTTCCGGTAGAATTTCCAACTGTCGTACCGGCATTTCCGGGGCCTGCTCTAGCGCTGTCACCAAGCTCTCCAGCGCCTGCTGCATATAACCGCATAGGCTTTCAGGATTAAACGGCTGCACTACCTGAGCCGTCAGCCCTAGAGCATCGCCAAAATCCTCCACCGATAGCATTAATGGATAGTTGGTCCGCTCCTGCGCGCCAAGAAACTCAATACCGCTTATCAAATCACCTGACGTTACCGGCAAAGTATTGTGCCGATAGTTCAATAAGCTATTAAACAGAGGGATCTCACCCTGCACACCGCTGCAACGCTGGGCCAGCGCCAGTGACGCGTGTTCATGCGCTAATAATCCGGCCAATCGGGTATGGGCGGTCTGTACACTGTCCTGTACTGGGGTATCATCCATATTCAACCGCAACGGCAAGGTATTAATAAACAGCCCCATGCCATTGTCAGCCCCGTCTCCCGCAGCCATACGCCCAAACAGCACAGTACCGAACACCACTTGATCTTGCCCGCTAGTACGCGCCAATACCTGCGCCCATGCCAAATGACACAAGGTCGCCAGACTAACACTCAAACGTCGAGCCTGACTACGCAAACGATTATTAAGCTCAGACGCTAACATCCGGTGAGATTCAGCCACCTGAGTGCCATTACGATGCACTTCCGTTAACCCAAACGGTAACGTAGGTTCATCTACCTCCGCTAACATGTCAGTAAAGAAACGGGTATGTTCTTCCTGACTCATCCCCAACCGAGCTTGCGCCACCAGATTACGGAAAGGCGCCGGTGCAGGCAGGCTCTCCTCCTGACCTGTCAGGTACGCCTGCACTTCACGGTGCATCACTTCCATCGTTTCATGGTCGCCAATCAGGTGATGCAGCAATTGCAGCAGGACCCAACGGCCATCAGTTTCTTGTGCCGCCACAAAACGTAATAACGGGGCTTCCTTCAAATCAAGGCGATGACGACGCGGATCAAAACGCCGGGTTAACTGGTCACTGATCGGACCATCAGCCGAGTTCAGTGTCAGTTCCGTCACCGATAAAGTAGCCTGACGCCAGACTACCTGTGCCGGAATTGACAATCCTTGCCAGATAAAAGCAGTACGCAGAATATCATGGCGATCAACCACTCCCTGAACCGCTGCCAGATAACGATCCAACAGATTCCGGTCAGCAAAGGCCATCTGACTGATTAACAGATAGGGATCACCTTCATTCTCCAGCAAATGGTGGAACAAAATACCATCCTGCAATGGCGACAGCGCATAGATATCCTGAATATTGGCTACCCCTCCCGGCACCTGTCCGACGATGCAATCAATATCAGCTTGAGTCAAATCAATCAGCGGCAACATTGCCGGTGTCAACTCTGTGGTTGCTGGCGTAATGACGTTAGGCGGCACTATCACTGCCTGATGCTGTCCTAACGTTTGCGCCAAGTCTGACAGCACCGGCGACTGGAACAGATCACGCGCCGTCAATGTCAATCCCAGGTGACGCAAGCGTCCAATCATACGCACAGCGAGCAGCGAATGACCACCCAAAGCAAAAAAGCTGTCATACCGACTTATCTGCTCAATCCCCAGTAATTCACGCCAAATCGCCGCCAATGCGATTTCTGTTTTCCCCTGAGGTTCGACATAAACCTGACGGGCAACAATTTCATTGTCCGGCGCCGGTAGCGCCCGATGATCCAACTTACCATTCGGGGTCAACGGAAAAGCATCCAGCCGCACAAAGGCCGTTGGTACCATATAGTCAGGTAAAATGGTACTCAGGTGAGTATGCAAGCTGTCCACCAGCCCGTCATTCTCTGATTCCACCACATAGGCCACCAGCCGTTTGTTCTGTCCTTCGCCCTGTACCAACACCGCAACCTCACGCACCGTTGGGTGTTCTGCCAACCGGGCCTCAATTTCCTTTGGTTCAATGCGGAAACCGCGGATTTTAACCTGCTGATCATTGCGGCCCAAGAACTCCAGATTGCCGTCCGGCAGATAGCGCGCCAAATCCCCAGTGCGGTACAGACGAGCATCCGGGTGATTACTGAACGGATCGACAAGGAAACGTTCAGCGGTCAATTCAGGCCGATTAAGATAACCACAGGCCACCCCATCGCCACCCACATAAATCTCTCCGACCACCCCCAACGGTACCGGTTGACCATAAATATCCAACAAATAAACCCGCGTGTTGGCTACCGGTCGGCCAATCGGGATGTTGGTCGCTCCTGGTGCTACTGCATTGATACGGTATGTGGCCGTAAAGGTGGTGCCTTCGCTCGGCCCATAGCCATTTAATAGCTGTTGTGGCGGGTTCGTGCGCAATACCTGACCGATAACATGAGGATCAAGGGCATCTCCGCCAACAATCAGGAGCCTTATCTGCGGCAAAACCGGAGACAATTCCTCTGCCAACTGGTTAAACAATCCGACACTCAACCACAGAACAGTAATTCGTTGAATCTGTAGAACCTGTACAAACTCTAGCGGCGTCAGCAAAGTGGCGTGATCGACAACCACTAACGCGCCGCCATTGAGCAACGGCGCCCAGACTTCAAACGTGCTGGCATCGAAAGCCGGATTAGCGGCAAAGGCCACTCGGTCATCTGGTTCAATTTCAGCGTAGCCATTGTTGATGACCAGCCGGACCACCGCACGATGCGGCACCAGAACCCCTTTGGGCATCCCAGTAGAACCGGAGGTGTACATAATATACGCCAACTCAGTGCTGGAACGCGGTAAGTCAATATTAAGGCGATCTTCTTCGCGGCTCGTATCTGCCTCATCTGAGAGATGAAACAGCGGTACAGCCAGATCCGCCGGGATATCTCTTTGTGTATCGGTGAGCAGTAATTTGGCGGAACAATCACCTATTAGCCAATTTTTCCGCTCATCCGGCATATTGGGATCTATCGGCACGTAAACAGCACCGGCTTTGAGAATCGCCAGTTGGGCCATCACCAGTTCTATTGAACGCGCTAGCAGGAGCGCGACATGATCGCCGGAACATACCCCTTGTGCAATGAGCTGACGAGCCAATCGGTTAGCACGGGCATTTAATTCGGCATAACTGAGAGTCTGCCCTTCATACACTAATGCTATCGCGTCAGGCGTTTTCTCCGCCTGCTGTTCAAATAACTGATGGATACATAACTGATCAGGGTAGATGGTTTCCGTGGCGTTCCAAGTTGTCAGCAACAAGGTACGCTCCGCTTCCGGCAGAATTTCCAATGCCCGAACAGGCATATCCGGGGCTTGCTCAAGGGCCTCCACCAGACTCTCCAGCGTCTGTTGCATATAGCCGCATACCCGTTCCGACTCAAACGGTTGCACTACCTGAGCTGTCAATCCCAGCGCATCGCCAAAATCCTCCACCGACAGCACTAACGGGTAGTTGGTTCGCTCTTGTACGCCAAGAAATTCAATACCGGCTATCAGCTCATCTGACGTTGCCGATAAGGCATTATGCCGATAGTTCAACAGAGCGCTAAAGAGCGGCGTACCGCTGGCAACCCCACTGCAACGCTGAGCCAGCGCCAGTGACGCATGCTCATGCGCTAATAATCCGGCGAGTTGGGAATGAGCAACCTGTACACTCTCCCGTACCGGGGTTTCATCGATACCCAACCGCAACGGCAAGGTATTAATAAACAGCCCCATACCATTGTCAGCACCATCCGCTGCCTGCATCCGCCCAAACAGTACGGTGCCAAACACGACTTGTTCCTGCCCACTGGTACGCGACAACACCTGCGCCCAAGCCAAATGACATAACGCCGCCAGACTGACGCCCAAACGCCGAGCCTGACCGCGCAGACGCGCATTCAATTCAGGCGTCAACATCCGGTGGAATTCCGTCACCTGTGAGCCGTCTCGGTGCACCTCTGTTAGCCCGAATGGCAGCGTCGGTTCATCCACCTCCGCCAGCATTTCGGTAAAGAAACGGGTATGTTCTTCCTGACTTACGCCCAGCCGAGCCTGCGCCACCAAATTGCGGAAAGGTACCGGCGCAGACAGGTTCTCCTCCTGACCCGTTAGATATGTCTGTACTTCGCGGTGCATCACTTCCATTGTTTCATGGTCGCCAATCAGGTGATGCAGCAATTGCAGCAAGATCCAACGGCCATCAGTTTCCTGAGCCACGACAAAACGCAATAATGGCGCTTCGCTCAGGTCGAGACGATGCTGACGTGGATCAAAGTGCCGGGTTAACTGGTCACTGACGGGTCCATCAACCGGGTTTAGTGTCAATTCAGTCACCGACAAGGTAGCCTGACGCCAGACCACCTGCGCCGGGACTGACAATCCTTGCCAAATAAAAGCGGTACGCAGAATATCGTGCCGATCAACCACCCGTTGAACCGCCGCCAGATAACGATCCAGCAGAATCCGATCAGCAAAAGCCATCTGCCCCGTCAACAGATACGGGTCGCCTTCGTTTGCCAGCAAGTGGTGGAACAAAATACCGTCCTGCAACGGCGACAGGGCGTAGATATCCTGAATATTAGCGATCCCGCCCGGCACCTGCCCGACGATGCGATCAATATCAGCCTGAGTTAAATCAATCAGCGGCAACATCGCCGGCGTCAGCGCCGTAGTTGCCGGGGTGATGACGTTAGGCGGGACTATCACAGCCTGATGCTGTCCCAATGCTTGGGCCAAGTCTGACAACACCGGCGATTGGAACATATCACGCGCCGTCAATGTCAATCCCAAGTGACGCAGGCGTTCAACCACCCGTATCGCGAGTAGCGAATGACCACCCAGAGCAAAAAAGCTGTCATACCGGCTGATCTGCTCAATCCCCAGTAATTCACGCCAAATCGCCGCCAGCGCTATTTCTGTTTCTCCCTGAGGCGCGGCATAAACTTGACGGGCAAAGGCTTCACCATCCGGTGCCGGTAGTGCACGACGATCCAATTTACCATTCGGCGTCAATGGAAAATCATCCAGCCGCACAAAGGCTGACGGTACCATGTAGTCAGGCAAAATAGCTTGCAGATGATCACGCAGGCTGTTCACCAACCCGTCACGAGCTTCCGCCGCCACATAGGCCGCCAGCCGTTTTTCCTGACCCTCTCCCCATGTTAACACCACCGCTTCACGCACCATTGGGTGCTCTGCCAACCGAGTTTCGATTTCTCCTAACTCCACGCGGAAGCCGCGGATTTTAACCTGCTGATCGTTTCGGCCCAAGAATTCCAGATTGCCGTCCGGCAAATAACGCGCCAAATCCCCGGTGCGGTATAGACGAGCATCCGGGTTATCACTGAACGGATCGACAAGGAAACGTTCAGCGGTCAATTCAGGCCGATTAAGATAACCACAGGCCACCCCATCGCCACCCACATAAATCTCTCCGACTACCCCTAACGGTACCGGCTGACCATAGGCATCCAACAGATAAACCCGTGTGTTAGCTACCGGTCGGCCAATCGGGATGTTGGTCGCTCCCGGCGCTACTGAATTGATTCGGTATGTTGCCGTAAAGGTAGTACCTTCACTTGGCCCATAACCATTTAATAGCTGTTGTGGCGGACTGGTATTCAGTACCTGACCGATAACATGGGGATCAAGAGCATCTCCGCCGACAATCAGCAGCTTTATTTGCGGCAAAACCGGAGACAGTTCCGCTGCCAGCCGGTTAAACAATCCGACACTCAACCACAGAACGGTTATTCGCTGAACCTGTAAAGCCTGTACAAACGCCTGCGGCGTCAGCAAAGTAGCGTGCTCAACAACCACTAACGCGCCGCCATTAAGCAACGGCGCCCAGACTTCAAACGTGCTGGCATCAAAAGCCGGATTAGCGGCAAAAGCCACTCGATCATCCGGTCCGATTTCAGCATAGCCATTATTGATAACCAGCCGGACCACCGCACGATGCGGCACCAATACCCCTTTGGGCGTCCCGGTAGAACCGGAGGTGTACATGATATACGCTAACTCGGTGCTGGAACGCGGTAAGTCAAGGTTAAGGCGTTCTTCCTCGCGATCTATGTCTGTCTCATCCGAGAGACGAAACAACGGCACAGCCAGATTAGCCGGAATATCCGCCTGTGTATCGGTAAGCAACAATCTGGCGGAACAATCACTTATTAGCCAGTTTTTCCGCTCATCCGGCACACTAGGATCAATCGGCACGTAAACGGCCCCAGCTTTGAGAATCGCCAATTGGGCGACTACTAGCTCCATCGAGCGTGCTAGCAGAAATGCAACATGATCACCGGGACACACCCCTTGAGCAATGAGCTGACGAGCTAACCGATTGGCGCGGGTATTCAGTTCCATATAACTGAAGATTTTATCTCCCTCTATCAGTGCCGTTGCCTCCGGTTTTTTCTCTACTTGCTGTTCAAACAACTGATGGATACATAACGCCTCAGGATAGGCGGTTTCCGTGGCGTTCCAAGTTTCCAATAATAGCTTGCGTTCAGACTCAGGTAACAAATTAAGCTGTCCAATGGGGATTTCATCACTCATCCTTTTTGATGACGCCAGCACCTGCAAATGCTCACTCATCCGCAGAATAACTTCTGGACTCAAGCGATTTTCATCATAGATCCAGCGAAAACCGCCCTGCGCATTCATTTGGAACGTCAGCAATTCGCCGGATACCGTCTGATCGCACGATTTGTCATCCTGTATCACAGAAACGGCGATCTGCCACGGCTGGCTTGTTCTTAATTCCGGGATAGCCCGCAGTGAAGGAGAACGGGAGAGAAGATCTCGACTAAATGTGCGGTGCCGCGCCAATCGAGCAAGTTCATCACCAACCCAATCAGCTACCACAGACCACGGCTTATCAAACGCCACCTCAACAACCATCGGCACCACCGGTGACAACCCGGTCAATATATCTGGTTTATCGTTTGCCTCATCCACATACCAACCGATTTGCAGTTCAGTCTGCTGAGTCAAACGCGCAAGATAGATAACGAATACCTGCAACAATGCCTGTAATGGATCTTCTCCAGCGTTTTTTAGCAATGGAAGCTGCCAGGGACTCATTCCCCATCGGGGTTCTGCCTGTTTCCCAATCATTTCAAAAGGTAACTGGAGGGGTTGTAACGAGGCAAGACGCTTATACCAAAATGGTTCACTGGGTGCGAGTGTTTGCAGGGTATCTTTTACATTCTGCGCTTGTTGTGAGGAGAGCAAAGGAAGCTGTTTGCCCGGCCTAAGTTCCGATATATCGGCAAGTTCTTTGGCAGACAACAAATGACCTTCAAGGGTAGCGAATCCCCCGATCCGCACATCCTCACTGCCGGTCGTCACCTGCCAGGCATCCTCCTCCACACTAATCAACGTACCGGGTATCCCCTCAGAGCATGTGTTCAACCGCTCAAGCCAGGAAATTTGTACCGGGCCATGCCTCAGTAACAGTTTCGGGCAACCCAATGGATTTAAATAATTTTCCCCAAAATCCAATGCTCGCACTAAAGCTGACAGGACTTCTGCCGACTGCTCCCAACACAAATATCCCCCCCAATCGGGACGACGCGACTGAGCATAAAAACTCCGTTGCGAGAGATCTTGAGGATAAGTCACCAGTGCGTCGCGCCCCAGATTTTTTAGTAGTTCAACAAATCCTTTCTGAGCCGCTTGATAACACTTCAGATTCAACGAGAAAGCGTTATCCTGTTCTTCAATTGATACTGGCGATTGCACAGCAATATCGCCGGCATCTACACCACCTTCAATGCAGTGCCAAGAAATAGCATAATCAGTCTCTCGGGCTAACAACGCCCAAGAAGTCGCATGACTGCCCGCATAACGTGGTAATGGGCTATTGTGATAATTAAAAGCCCCGCTACGAATTTGTTTAATTAATGACTCTGGCAAAATGATTGGGTTGACGATTGAAAAAAGCCAATCGACAGGCTGTGACGTGATTTGTTCTTGTAATGCCTCAACCGAGTTCACACAAGCAATCCCTTGCTGGGCAGCCCACGTTTGTAGAACATTATCAGTAGGTAGCACTGCTTGTATGGTATGCCCAGCCGCCAGAATTTGCTCGGCGCAAAACACCGCAAGGGTTGTTCCCCCCACCACAACGCATTCTCGTGGTGGAATCGATGTATCATACGTATTATGAGTTATATTTTCACATGACATCTGAGAGAGAGCTTCATCTTTAAGAACATTTCCCGCTGTAGCAATGTTACCTTTCATTTATTACCTCAACGAATCTGTTAGAAATTTGAAAACTGTCATACCTGACAGCCATCACCAATATTTCTTTCTTACTTCTTGCCCCCAAGAAATAAAAACGGACATATCCGAAATCAATTCAAAATATTAAGACACTTTGCCATCGTTCGATTAATAACGGTCAATTGATCATTTTTTATTCCAATCCACCTAGTAACCGAACAAATAACCAACATTAATTGCACAAATAAAAAACTCTATTCTTAATCCTACAAGGGCATTATTATATCCAATACCATAAAGAAACATTACAAATTACAATTAATATCACTACATATTATTTCAAAATAATAAAATAAGGTGACATGTATAATAGTTAACGCAATAAAATATTGATTGTAACGAGATGTATTCCAATTAGAGCGTTTTGTGATGTTATTTTTCTGATGCCCCGCAATATTTACCAACACGTGATGCAAGACAGGATAAATCTTAATATTATTCAATTAGATACTCCTCCCAACATATACATTTACTACCTATCAAAGAGGGCTATTTTTTTGCTATTTTTTGCCATAAGCGAGGCGAATCACCCCTCACACACTGCGTGTATACGCTGGGTTTTCCGCACTGTCCGTGTTTGCTGTTCATTTATACCCGTCATCTTTCAAGTTGCCTCTTTGTTGGCTGCACTCGCTCACCCCGGTCACATAGTTATCTATGCTCCCGGGGATTCACTCCCTTGCCGTCGCGATGCATCTTGAAATCTATAAGGTATATAAGAATAGCCAGCAACAATTATCTCTAATAGGTAAGGCTTTTAATTATCACAGGTATTTAAAATAAACCTAATATATTCTAGAGCGAGATCATGAAATTAAGGATAATTAAAGCATCCTATATCACTACCCGAAAACACATTGCCATGATCATATCTTCTATTATCTTCTCATAATTATCTATCACAAGAAATATTCCCAACAATAACACTACAATTAAAAATATAATTTTGATACCAAGGCAATCAATAAAACAAAATAAAATCAACAATAAAATCCGTTTGAGATCACACAATATAAAATAGCAACAATAATAACAAAAAAACCTAAAAAAATAACTTATATGTAAATGATAACTTCCCTTATTCTATTTTAATGCATAAAAAATCCGGTATAATAAATACATACCGGATTTTCACACCATAACTAAATAATTGAGTACCTCCTTAATATATCAGTATTACGAAGTCTCCTCGTCATAGTTGGTTGTCAACGCCCTACTCAAAATCTGAGCTAAAGCGGTTCTATTTTCATCATCCTCCAATAAACTAAAATGGTTACCCGGAATAGCAATCAACTGGAGTAAAGTGTCGGGCATTATCCGCCCCCAACCTAATGATGGTTCTATGCTCACAGACTCTGGCTTTTCATCTGCCACAAAAGAGATAGCAGGAGAAGGTTCTACCGCATAGAACTGATGCAGCGTTATTGCTAATGCTGGCGGCTCATAATCCGCAACGATTTGTGTGTAATGTTCGATCTGCTCCCAACGTTTTGCGATCACATCAGCACGCAGATTTGCTGGATATAACGTCAACTCTTGCGCCTCAGCAATAAACTGAACCAAATTCAATTCATCAATTCGCCGGTATAGCGCCGCAATCTCTTCTTTGCACGCCTCCCCTGACTGCCGGGCCAGCTCAGTAAAGAAATGATGTTTGGATTGCATGGCCTCTTTGCCAAAATAGTGAGGAGCAGGCGTATCAATCAACCCCAAGAAACTGACTTGCTCACCAGTACTCAAAAGCTGCTGAGCAATGGCATAAGCCAATATCCCACCAGAAGAGTAGCCACTTATCCGGTATGGACCTGCTGGTTGAATGGTTTTCATCAAGACGATCATTCTGGCAGCTTGCTCTTCCATCGTTAACATCGATTCTTCAATGATGGATGGCCAAGGCAGCGCATAAATCGGATAGCCCGACGGAATATGCTGAGCCAGCCCGAAGACATAAGAATAATCACCCATGCCGCTGGGAACAAAGAACAATGGCAGACCAGTTCCGTCAGGTCGCACCGATATAGCGCTGTTTTGCGGCTGAGATAGCAAATCTGAGGTGATTTTCGCTGCCAATTCGGACAACACCGGGAATTGGAATAAAGCATTCAACGTAAAAATCAACCCCCGACCAGCGGCAAGATTCATCATTCGCATAGCGAGCAGCGAGTGACCGCCCAACGCGAAGAAATTGTCATACCGGCTAACCTGCTCAATCCCTAACAATTCACACCAGATAGCCGCCAACGCGGTTTCCGTTTCGCCTTGTGGCGTTTCGTAAGCCTGATGAGCAAACGCTTCACTGTCCGGCTCCGGTAACGCCCGACGATCCAGCTTGCCGTTCGGGGTCAATGGAAAGGCATCCAGACGCACAAAAGCTGACGGTACCATATAGTCAGGCAAAATGGCGCTCAGGTAGGTACGCAAACTATTCGCCAGCCCCTCATCCGCTTGCGCCACCACATAAGCCACCAAGCGTTTGTCCTGCCCTTCACCCAATGCCAGCACCACAGATTTACTGACCGCAGGATGCTCTACCAAGCGGGCCTCAATTTCACCCGGTTCAACACGGAAGCCCCGAATTTTCACCTGATGATCATTACGCCCCAGGAATTCCAGATTGCCATCCGGCAGGTAACGGGCCAAATCCCCGGTGCGATACATGCGGGCATCGGGTTGATAGCTAAACGGATCGGTAAGGAAGCATTCAGCCGTCAGTTCAGGACGGTTGAGATAACCCCGTGCTACACCAACGCCCCCGATATACAACTCTCCCACCGCTCCTAACGGCACTGGCTGCCCCTGAATATCCAGCAAGTAAACACGTGTATTCGGCAGCGGACGGCCAATGATATTAGCCTGCCCCATCCCCTCGTTTAGGCAGGATGTCGTCGTGGTAATCGTGGCCTCTGTAGGACCGTAGCAATTAGCGAGAACTGGGTATTCACCGTGAGCCGATAACCAACGTTGTAACTCATGATCCGATATCGCTTCCCCACCAATACAAATCGTCCTTAAGCCTTTATAGATATCGCCTTCATTAACATTTGATATTATCCGCCAGAATTGGGCCGGTATCGCAATGTAGGTAATTTGATAAGACTCACATAGACGCCAGAACTCCTGCGCACTCAGAAGCCATTGATTTGTCCTCAAGACTAATTGCGCCCCCTGTGTTATTGCACAAAATATTTCTGATGCGCAAACGTCAAAAGAAGGGTTGCAAAACTGTAATAGACGGTCAGATGCGTTAAACAACCACTTCGTGTTCAGCGAAGTAATTTGACTAACCAGTTGCTTATGTTCAACCATCACCCCCTTCGGCGTGCCGGTCGAACCGGAGGTGTAAATCACATACGCCAGATGTCGTGAGGTCAATTCAGGTCTCTGTGGATTGCTGTCTGGCAGGTCAGGCAATGTATTCGGATCAAGCACTGTCAACCCGGTCAGCACGTTCTCGCCCAAAGCGGTACGCCCAACAGTATCAGCCAGTAAAATAACCGGTGAAACATCGGCCAAAATATGCGTCAGACGTTCGCCCGGATAATCCGGGTCCAACGGCACATAAGCCGCGCCAGCTTTCAGCACCGCCAACAATCCCGCCACCATCGCCGGAGAGCGCGCCACGCAAACCGCCACCCGTTGATCCGGTTCTACACCTAGCGCAATTAGTTGATGAGCTAACCGGTTAGCACAGGCATTCAGTTCCGCATAGCTGAGAAATTGTTCTTCATACACTAACGCTATCGCGTCAGGGGTGTTCTCCACCTGTTGTTCAAATAACTGATGAATACATCCCGGATTAGTATATGGGAGTCCCGTTGTCGCATTCCAGGTTTCCAGTAATAAGGTACGTTCCGTTTCCGGTAGGATGCTCAATGCCCGTACCGGCGCTTCGGGGGTCTGTTCCAATGCCTCCAGCAGACTCTCCAACGCCTGTTGCATATAACCGCATACTCGTTCCGACTCAAACGGTTGGACAACTTGAGCCGTCAGCCCCAGTGCGTTCCCAAAATCTTCTACCGATAAGGCGAACGGATAGTTGGTAAATTCCTGTGCGCTAAGGAATTCAACACCGTTCATCATTTCATCCAAAGGATCCGGCTGATCATTATGTCGGTAATTCAACAGAGCGCTAAACAGTGGAATTCCATCCCGTACACCACTACAACGTTGAGCCAACGCCAGTGACGCATGTTCATGTTCCAACAACCCCGCCAGCCGATTATGCGCCGCCAGTACACTATCACACACCGACGTATCATCTATGTCCAGCCGCAACGGCAAGGTATTGATAAACAGCCCCATACCGCTGTCAACCCCTTTCCCCACTGCCATGCGACCAAATACAACCGTTCCGAACACCACCTTTTCCTGCCCGCTAATATGTGACAACACCTGTGCCCAGGCCAGATGACATAAAGCAGCCAGACTCACCCCCAGACGCCGGGCTTGACCACGCAAACGGTCATTCAGCTCAGGCGCCAGCATCCGCTGCGATTCCGTCACCTGTGAACCATCACGATGCACCTCTGTCAATCCAAACGGCAACGTGGGTTCATCCACCTCCGCCAGCATCTCGGTAAAGAAGCGGATATGCGCGGCCTGATTCACCCCAAGCCGAGCCTCAGCCACCAGATTACGGAAAGAGACTGGAGGCGGTAGGTTCTGCTCCTGTTCGGTAAGATACGCCTGAACTTCATTATTCATCACGTCCAGCGTGGTATGGTCGCCAATCAGATGATGCAGCAATTGCAGGACAATCCAACGGCCGTCCCTTTCCTGTGCCACCACAAAGCGCAATAACGGTGCTTCGCTCAGATCCAGACGATGATGACGGGGATCAAAACGTTCAGCCAATTGTTCGCTAACCGGTCCATCGTCCGGGTTTAGCGTCAGCTCAGTCACCGACAAGGATGCCTGACGCCAAACCACTTGAGCGGGTACTGACAACCCTTCCCAGATAAAGGCTGTGCGCAGGATATCGTGTCTATTAATCACCTGTTGCACCGCCGCCAGATAACGGTCCAACAGAGTCCGCTCAGTAAAGACCATCTGGCCGGTTAACAAATACGGGTCCCCTTCGCTTGCCAGTAAGTGGTGGAACAAAATACCGTCCTGCAACGGCGACAAGGCATAGATATCCTGAATATTGGCAACCCCGCCCGGCACTTGCCCGACGATGCGGTCAATATCAGTTTGAGTCAAATCAATCAGCGGTAACATCGCCGGCGTCAGCACCGTAGTTGCCGGTGTAATGACATTCGGCGGCACAATTACAGCCTGATGCTGTCCCAACGTCTGCGCCAAATCTGATAGCACCGGAGACCGGAACAGATCACGCGCCGCCAATGTCAACCCTAAGTGACGCAGGCGTTCAATCATGCGTACAGCGAGCAGTGAATGGCCGCCCAGCGCAAAGAAACTGTCATACCGGCCAACCTGTTCAATCCCCAGTAATTCACGCCAAATCGCCGCCAGCGTCATTTCCGTTTCACCTTGCGGCGCTACGTAAACCTGACGGGCAATAGCTTCACTATCTGGCGCTGGCAGCGCCCGACGATCCAACTTACCATTCGACGTCAACGGAAACGCCTCCAGACGCACAAAGGCGGACGGCACCATATAATCAGGTAAGATTTTACTCAGGTGAGCACGCAAGTTATTCACCAGATCATCATCTTCGGCTGCCGCCACATAGGCCACCAGCCGTTTCTCCGCACCATCACCTAACGCCAACACCGCCGCCTCACGCACCGCCGGGTGTTCTACCAGACGCGCCTCAATTTCTCCCGGTTCAATTCGGAATCCTCGGATTTTAACCTGTTGGTCATTACGGCCCAGAAATTCCAGATTACCGTCCGGCAAATAGCGGGCCAAATCCCCGGTGCGGTACATGCGCGCCTCCGGGCTATCACTGAACGGATCGACAAGGAAACGTTCGGCGGTTAACTCAGGACGATTGAAATAACCTTGAGCGACCCCATCGCCACCGACATAAATTTCACCGATCACCCCCGGCGGTACTGGCTGACCATAAGCATCCAGCAGATAAACCCGCGTATTGGCTATCGGCCGACCAATGGGGATTCGGGTCGCTCCCGGTGGTAACGCCTCGATAGGATACATAGTGGTAAAGGTGGTGCCCTCACTCGGACCATAAGCCTGCAATAATTGCTGTGGCGGACGATTATCCAGAACCTGAGCAATCACCTGTAAATCGGGTATATCTCCGCCAAAAATCAGGATCTTAATTTGCGGCAGAATTGGCGATAACTCTGCCGCCAACCGGTTAAACAACCCGATAGTCAGCCACAGAACCGTGATGCGGCGCTCTTGTAAAGTCAGCACTAACTCCTGTGGCGTCAATAATGTGGCGCGATCGATAACCACTAAAGCCCCCCCGTTAAGCAACGGCGCCCACACTTCAAATGTGCTGGCATCGAAAGCGGGATTAGCGGTAAAGGCAACTCGATCCTCCGGTCCGATGTTGGCATAGCCATTATTGATGACCAACCGGACCATAGCGCGATGCTGGACCAAAACCCCTTTCGGTGTGCCGGTAGAACCAGAGGTATACATGATATACGCCAACTCAGTGCTGGAACGCGGCAAATCAGGATTGACACGATCTTGCTCTCTGTTCGCACTTTTCTCATCCGAGAGACGCAGTAGCGGAATAGTCAAGTTAGCCGGAATATCAGTCCGAGTATCGGTAAGAAACAATCGGGCGGAGCAATCACTTATCAGCCAGTTTTTCCGCTCATCCGGCATACTGGGATCAACCGGCACGTAAACAGCGCCGGCTTTGAGAATCGCCAATTGGGCCACCACCAGTTCTATCGATCGTTCAAACAGGATCGCAACGTGGTCATCCGGGCGAATCCCCCGTTCGATTAGCTGATGAGCCAACCGGTTAGCACATGTATTCAGTTCTGTATAGCTTAAGGTTTTATCTCCCGCTATCAGCGCCGTCGCTTCTGGGGTTTTCTCTACCTGCTGCTCAAACAGTTGATGAATACATAACGCATCAGGATAGGCGGTTTCCGTGGCGTTCCAGGTTTCCAGCAACAACGTGCGTTCCGTTTCAGGCATGATATTCAACGCCCGTATCGGTGTCTCCGGCGCTTGCTCCAAAGCTTCTACCAGACTTTCCAGCGCCTGTTGCATATAACCGCATAGGCTTTCCGGGTCAAACGGTTGCACTACCTGAGCCGTCAGCCCCAGAGATTCACCAAAATCCTCCACCGACAATACAAATGGATAGTTGGTTCGCTCCTGTCCGCCCAGAAATTCAATACCGCTGATAAGTTCATCTGACGTTGCCGATAAGGCATTATGTCGATAGTTCAACAGGGCGCTAAAGAGTGGCGTACCGCTGGCAACCCCACTGCAACGCTGAGCCAGTGCCAATGAAGCATGTTCATGCGCTAATAGCCCAGCGAGTCGAGTATGTGCAGTCTGTACGCTATCCCGTACTGGGGTCTCATCAATATCCAGCCGCAACGGCAAGGTATTGATAAACAACCCCATGCCATTATCAGCACCATCCCCTGCCTGCATCCGCCCAAACAGTACCGTACCAAACACGACACTCTGCTGACCACTGGTACAGGATAACACCTGCGCCCAAGCCAGATGACACAGCGCCGCCAGACTGACGCCCAAACGCCGGGCCTGACTACGCAAACGATTATTTAGCTCAGGAACCAACATCCGATGGGATTCTGTCACCTGCGAACCATCACGATGTACCTCCGTCAGCCCGAATGGTAATGTCGATTCATCCACCTCCGCCAACATATCGGTAAAGAAGCGGGTGTGCTCTTCCTGACTGACACCCAGCCGAGCCTGAGCCACTAAATTGCGGAAAGGAACTGGCGCAGACAAGTTCTCCTCTTGCCCCATCAGATACGCCTGCACTTCACGGTGCATCACTTCCATCGTTTCATGGTCGCCGATCAAATGATGATGCAACTCCAGTAAGAACCAGCGACCATCAGTTTCCTGAGTGATGACAAAACGCAGTAGCGGCGCCTGACTCAGGTCAAGACGATGATGACGCGAATCAAAACGCTGAGTTAATTGGTCGCTGACCGGGCCGTCAGCCGGGTTCAACGTCAGCTCCGTCACGGACAGTGGGGCCTGACGCCAAACCACTTGTGTCGGCGCGGATAATCCTTGCCAGATAAAGGCGGTGCGTAAAATATCATGCCGATCAATTATTCGTTGAATCGCCGCCAAATAACGATCCAACAGAACCCGGTCAGCAAAAACCATCTGGCTGATTAACAGATACGGATCACCTTCCTTCTCCAACAGATGGTGGAACAAAATGCCATCCTGCAATGGCGACAGGGCATAGATATCCTGAATATTCGCCACTCCGCCCGGTACCTGTTCGACGATATGGTCAATATCAGCCTGAGTTAAATCAATCAGCGGCAACATTGCCGGTGTCAGCATCGTCGTATCCGGTGTAATACGGTTGTCAGGCACCCGGATTTCATCATGCTGAACCAGAGACTGGGCCAGAACACGAAGTGTTGGATATTGGAATAGCGTTTGTACCGATACACCCAAACCAATACGCCGTAATCGTTCAATCATACGCACAGCGAGCAGTGAATGACCACCCAACGCAAAGAAACTGTCATGCCGACTAATCTGCTCAACGCCCAATAATTCACACCAGACAGCCGCCAGCATCGTTTCTATCTTCCCTTGCGGAGCTTCATAGACCTGACGAGCAAACGCTTCCTCCCCCGGTGCTGGCAACGCCCGGCGATCCAGCTTGCCATTCGGGGTCTGCGGGAAGCTATCCAACCGCACAAAGGCCGCCGGGACCATATAGTCAGGTAAAACGGCACTCAGGTGTTCACGCAAACCGGCAGCTAACCCCTCATTCGCTTCCGCCGCCACGTAGGCAACCAGCCGTTTGCCCTGTTCATCATCCAGCGCCAGCACCGCCGCCTCTTGCACCGCCGGGTATTCCACCAGCCGGGTTTCAATTTCCCCTAACTCAACCCGGAAACCACGAATTTTCACCTGTTGGTCGTTACGGCCCAAGAATTCCAGCTCACCATCCGGCAGGAAGCGGGCTAAATCCCCAGTCCGATACATCCGTGCATCGGACATCGGACTAAAGGAATCTGGCAGAAAACGTTCCGCGCTCAATGTCAGCCGGTTCAGATAACCCCGTGCCACACCCACGCCGCCAATATACATTTCGCCAATGCAGCCTAACGGCGCCGGTTGGCCATTTCTGTCCAGTAAGTAGACGCGCGTATTCCTAATCGGCCGACCGATAGAACGATCATCTGCTGGAGATAATATTTCCTTGCAAGTCGCCGTCACGGTATTTTCCGTCGGACCATAAGCGTTCAATAGCTGAGGTCGGTGGCCTGCCTGTCTAAACCAGTCCTGAATGGCGTTTCTTTTGACCGCCTCACTGCCAATGATGATGAGTCTGAGATCATCCGGCAGCGGTAATCCATTGTCTCTGGCCGCCAGTTCAGACCAAAATAAGGTCGGCAAAAACATCACCGTGATACGGTTCTGCCGGGCTAAAGCAATAAATTCCGGCATCGACGCCAGCCAGCTATCATCGCGAATAATCAGCGTAGCCCCGTTGCACAACGTCGAGAAGCACTCTTCTACTGAAACATCGAATGCAAAAGCAGCAAATTGCAATACCCGGTCTTGCGCGGTGATAGCATAGTGTTCATTCACCCCCAGATGACGTTGATAGACCGCCTGATGTTCCACCATCACCCCTTTCGGCTGCCCAGTTGAGCCAGAGGTGTAAATCACATAGGCCAGATGCTGCGGTGTCAACGCCAAAACCTGCGGGTTGCTGTCCGGCTGGTCAGGCTGGCTATTCGGGTCAAATACCGTCAGCCCGGCTAGCGCTTCGTCACCCAGCGCAGCCTGTCCAGTCGCATCAGCCAATACCACTGATGGGGCAGTGTCATTCAGGATATACGTCAGACGTTCCGCCGGGTAGGTTGAATCCAACGGCACATAGGCTCCACCCGCTTTCAGCACTGCCAACAACGCCACCACCATCGACGGGGAACGTGCCACGCAAATCGCCACCGGCTGATTTGGTGTTACGCCGAACGCAATCAGTTGATGAGCAAGACGGTTAGCACGGGTATTCAGTTCCGCATAACTCAGCGTCTGATCTTGATACGCCAGTGCTGTAGCCTGCGGGGTTTTCTCCACCTGTTGCTCAAATAATTGATGAATACATAACGCCTCTGGATACGGAGTCTCCGTGACGTTCCAAGTTTCCAGTAACAACGCGCGTTCCGTTGCAGGCAGGATGTTCAATGTCCGTACCGCTGTTTCTGGCGTTTGTTCAAGGGCTTCAACCAAACTCTCTAACGCCTGCTGCATATAATTGCATAGTCTTTCCGGATCAAACGGCTGCACCACATGAGCGATCAACCCTAACGTAGCGCCATCATCCTCCACTGACAGCCCAAAGGGGTAGTTAGTACGCTCCTGCTCGCCCAAGAATTCAATCCCGTCTATCGTTTCATCCAAAGGATCTGACTGATCATTATGCCGGTAGTTCATCAAGGCGCTAAAGAGCGGCGTACCGCTGGCAACCCCACTGCATCGTTGAGCCAGCGCCAGTGAAGCATGCTCATGTTCCAACAATCCCGCCAACCGGGCATGTACAGCCTGTACGCTATCTCGTACCGGCGTATCATCCATATCCAGCCGTAGCGGCAAGGTATTGATAAACAGCCCCATACCATTATCAGCTCCTTCTCCCGCCGCCATGCGCCCAAACAGCACGGTGCCAAACACCACCTTCTCCTGACCACTGGCGCAGGACAACACCTGCGCCCAAGCCAGATGACACAACGCCGCCAAACTGACGCCCAAATGTCGGGCCTGGCTACGCAGACGATCATTCAAGCTGGCCGTCAGCATCCGATGAGATGCCATTTCCTGAGACCCATCACGATGCACGTCCGTCAGCCCGAACGGCAGAGTGGGTTCCTCTACCTCCGCCAACATCTCAGTAAAGAAGCGGGTATGTGCTGCCTGACTCACCCCTAGCCGGGACTGAGCCACCAGATTGCGGAAAGGGACCGGGTCAGGCAGGCTATTACCTTGTCCGGCAAGGTACGCCTGCACTTCACGGTTCATCACTTTCATGGTGGTATGGTCGCCAATCAAGTGATGCTGCAATTCCAGTAACAACCAGCGACCATCGGTCTCCTGCGCCACCACAAAATGCAACAGCGGCGCCTGCCCCAAATCCAGACGAGAATGACGAGGATCAAAACGTTGGGCCAGTTGATCGCTAATCGGCCCATCAACTGGGTCCAGCGTCAATTCAGTCACGAATAAGGAAGCTTGACGCCAGACTACCTGAGCTGGCACCGACAACCCTTGCCAGATAAAAGCGGTACGTAGAATATCGTGGCGATCAACCACCTGTTGCACAGCCGCTAAATAACGGTCTAGCAAAGACCGATCAACAAAAGCCATCTGACTGACTACCAGATACGGATCACCGTCATTTGCCAGTAAGTGGTGAAACAAAATACCGTCCTGCAACGGTGACAACGCATAGATATCCTGAATATTGTCCACTCCGCCCGGCACCTGCCCGACGATACAATCAATCTCAGCCTGAGTCAGATCAATCAGCGGCAACATTTCCGGGGTGATTTTCGTCGTCGCTGACGTAATCACATTCGGCGGCACCACCATAACCGGGTGTTGCCCCAGTGTTTGCGCCAATTCAAACAACACTGGCGACTGGAACAAGTCACGTACCGCCAGCGTTAAACCCAAGTGACGCAGGCGTTCAACCATCCGCACCGCGAGCAGCGAATGACCACCCAACGCAAAAAAGCTGTCATACCGGCTGACCTGTTCAATCCCCAGTAATTCACGCCAAATCGCCGCCAGCGCCATTTCAGTTTCACCTTGCGGCGCAGCGTAAGCTTGACGGGCCAAAGCCTCATTGTCCGGTGCCGGCAGCGCCCGGCGATCCAGCTTACCATTCGGCGTCAATGGAAACGCCTCCAGACGCACAAAGGCTGTCGGCACCATGTAATCCGGTAAAATAGTACTTAGGTGATCACGCAGACTAATCGCCAACCCCTCATGGGCTTCCGCCGCCACATAGGCCACCAGTCGTTTGTCCGGCCCATCGCCTAACGCCAACACAGCCGCCTCACGTACCGCCGGATGCTCCACCAGACGCGTCTCAATTTCCCCCGGTTCAATACGAAAACCGCGGATTTTAACCTGTTGGTCATTACGGCCCAGGAATTCCAGATTGCCATCCGGCAGATAACGGGCCAAATCCCCGGTCCGGTACATACGGGCATCCGGTTGATCACTAAAGGGATCTGTCAGGAAACGTTCAGCAGTCTGGTCAGGACGATTAAGATAGCCGCAAGCAACCCCATCGCCACCGACATAAATCTCACCGATCGCACCTAACGGTACCGGCAGACCGTAAGCATCCAGCAGATAAATACGTGCATTGGCTATCGGCCGACCAATGGGTATCCGAGTCACTCCCTGCGCTAATGCCACGATAGGATACATGGTGGTAAAAGTGGTTCCCTCACTCGGCCCATAAGCCTGCAAGAGTTGTTGTGGCGGGCGATGACTTAGAACTTGAGCAATCACATGTAAATCGGGTATGTCTCCCCCGAAAATCAGAATTTTAATCTGCGGCAGAACCGGAGATAACTCTGCCGCCAGCCGATTAAACAAGCCGATAGTCAGCCACAGCACTGTGATGTGGTTAACCTGTAAAACCTGAACTAATTCCTGTGGCGTTAATAACGTAGCACGGTCAATAACCACTAATGTCCCGCCATTAAGCAGTGGCGCCCAGACTTCAAATGTGCTGGCATCGAAAGCGGGGTTAGCCGTAAAGGCAACCCGATCATCCTGGCCGATTTCGGCATAACCATTATTGATGACCAGCCGGGCCACCGCACGATGCGGCACCAACACCCCTTTGGGGGTACCTGTAGAACCAGAGGTGTACATGATATACGCTAAATCGGTGCTGGAATGCGGTAAATCAAGGTTGAAGCAATCTTCCTCTCTGCTCGTGTCTGTCTCATCCGAGAAACGAAGCAGCGGAACAGCCAAGTTAGCCGGAATATCCGTCTGTGTATCGGTGAGCAGCAACCGAGCGGAACAATCATTTATCAACCAATTTTTCCGTTCATCCGGCACGCTGGGATCAACCGGCACGTAAACAGCGCCGGCTTTAAGAATCGCCAATTGGGCCACCACCAGTTCTATCGACCGTTCTAGCAGAAACGCAATATGATCACCGGGACACACCCCTTGTTCGATTAATTGACGAGCCAGCCGATTAGCACGGGTATTCAGTTCTGTATAGCTCAGAGTTTTATCTCCTGCTATCAACGCCGTCGCCATTGGGGTTTTCTCCACCTGTTGTTCAAACAACTGATGGATACATGACTGATCAGGATAGACGGTTTCCGTAGCGTTCCAGGTTTCTAACAACAAGGTACGCTCTGCTTCCGGCAGGATATCCAATACCCGAACGGGCATTTCTGGGGTTTGTTCCAGCGCTTCCACCAGACTCTCCAACGCCTGTTGCATATAACCGCATAGAGTTTCCGGATCAAACGGTTGCACTACCTGAGCCGTCAGCCCCAGTGTAGAGCCACCGTCCTCCACTGACAGCACAAACGGATAGTTAGTTCGCTCCTGTTCGCCCAGAAATTCAATCCCGGCCATTGTTTCATCCAAAGGATCTGGCTGATCATTATGGCGATAGTTCAACAGGGCGCTAAAGAGTGGCGTACCGCTGTCAACCCCACTGCATCGTTGGGCCAGCGCTAACGGAGCATGCTCATGCTCCAATAATTCAGCCAGTCGCAGATGCGCCTCTCGCACACTATCCCGTACCGGGGTCTCATCCATATCCAGCCGCAGCGGCAAGGTATTGATAAACAACCCCATTCCTTCTCCTACGGCCATGCGCCCAAACAGGACAGTGCCAAACACCACTTTTTCCTGTCCACTGGTACGCGATAACACCTGCGCCCAAGCCAGATGACACAACGCCGCCAGACTGACGCCCAAACGCCGAGCTTGACTGCGCAGACGGTCATTTAGCTCAGGGACCAACATCCGGTGGAATTCTGTCTTCTGAGATCCATCACGATGAACACCCGTCAGCCCGAACGGCAAGGTTGGCTCCTCCACTGCCGCCAACATATCGGTGAAGAAGCGGGTATGCGCAGCCTGACTCACCCCCAACCGGGCTTCAGCCACCAGATTGCGGAATGGCACTGGCGCCGGCAGATACTCCCCCTGTCCGGCAAAATAGGCCCGTACTTCACGATGCATGACTTCCATCGTTTCGTGGTCGCCAATCAAGTGATGCTGCAATTCCAGTAACAACCAGCGACCATCGGTTTCCCGGGCGATAACAAAATGCAGTAGCGGCGCCTGACTCAAGTCAAGACGATACTGAGCGGGATCAAAACGCCGAGTTAACTGGTCAATCACTGGGCCGTTAGCCGGATCTAATGTCAATTCCGTCACAGGCAACCGTGCCCGACGCAAGACCACCTGTGCCGGGACTGACAATCCTTGCCAAATAAACCCCGTCCGCAAGATATCATGGCGATCAATCGCCTGTTGTACCGCCGCCAGATAACGCTCCAACAAAGAGCGGTTAGCAAAAGCCACGGGATAGAGCACCAGATAGGGGTCGCCTTCCTGTTCCAACAGGTGGTGGAACAGGATACCGTCCTGTAACGGCGACAACGCATAGATATCCTGAATATTCGTTATCCCACCCGGCACCTGCTCGACGATGCGGTCAATGTCAGCCTGAGTCAAATCAATTAGCGGCAACATCTCCGACGTCAGCGCCGTGGTTGTCGGTGTAATAACGTTAGGCGGGACTATTACAGCCTGATGCTGTCCTAACGTTTGAGCCAATGCTGACAGCACCGGCGACTGGAACAAATCACGCGCCGTCAGTGTCAAACCTAGGTGGCGCAAACGCTCAATCATCTGTACGCCGAGTAGGGAATGACCGCCCAACGCAAAGAAACTATCATGCCGGCTTATTTGTTCAATACCCAATAACTCGCGCCAGATGGCCGCCAAGGTGATTTCAGCCTTCCCTTGTGGGGCTTCATAAATCTGACGGGCAAAATCGTCTTCCCCCGGTGCAGGCAACGCCCGGCGATCCAGCTTGCCGCTCGGGGTCTGCGGGAAGGTATCCAAACGCACAAAAGCCGCCGGTACCATATAATCAGGTAAAATAGCACTCAAGTATTCACGCAAATCAGCCGCCAATCTCTCATTCGCTTGCGCCGCCACATAAGCCACCAGCCGTTTGCCCTGCTCGCCATCCAATGCCAACACTACCGCCTCTTGTACCGCCGGGTGCTCCGTCAGTCGGGTTTCAATTTCCCCCAATTCAATCCGGAAACCGCGAATCTTAACCTGTTCATCGTTACGGCCCAGAAATTCTAAGTCACCATTTGGTAGGTAGCGGGCCAAATCCCCAGAGCGATACATCCGCGCACCGGATACCGGACTAAAAGTATCCAACATAAAACGTTCCACACTTAACGCCGGCCGGTTCAGATAACCTCGCGCCACTCCCACGCCGCCAATATACATCTCACCTACGCAGCCTGTGGGTACCAGTTCGCCATATTTGTCCAGCAGGTAGATACGGGCATTTTTAGCCGGTCGGCCGATAGAGCGGGTATCTTCCGGGGATAACACATCCTTATAGGTCACCGTCACGGTGTTTTCCGTCGGGCCATAACCATTCAATAGCCGGGGCCGGTGGCCTGACTGCTTAAACCAGTCCTGAATGGCGCTCTTTTTCACCGCCTCACCCCCAATGATGATGAGCCGAAGGCAATCTGACAGCGGTAATCCCGGATCTCTGGCCGCCAGTTCAGACCAGAATAAGGTTGGCAGTGACATCACCGTAATACGATATTGTCGGGTTAAAGCAACAAATTCTGGTATCGAAGCCAGCCAGCTATCATCCCGGATAACCAGTGTGGCCCCGTTGCATAATGACGAGAAGAAATCTTCCACTGAAACATCAAACGCAAACGCGGCAAATTGCAATAGCCGATCTTGTGCAGTGACGGCATAGGTGTCATTAAAGCCCAGATAACGTTGATAAATCGCCTGATGTTCCACCATCACCCCTTTCGGCTGCCCGGTAGAGCCGGAGGTGTAAATCACATAGGCCAGATGTTGTGGCGTCAACGCCGGGATCTGCGGGTTACTGTCAGGCTGGTCAAGTTGGATATTCGGATCAAGTACCGTCATTCCTACCAGCGCCTGTTCGCCCAGCGCCGCCCGGCCAGCTTCATCAACCAGTACCACTGACGGGGCGCTATCACTCAAGATATACGCCAGACGTTCCTGCGGGTAAGTTGAATCCAGCGGCACATAAGCCCCGCCGGCTTTCAGCACTGCCAGCAATGACACCACCATCATCGGAGAGCGTTCCACACAAATCGCTACCCGCCGGTCCGGTGTGACGCCTAGCGCAATCAGTTGATGAGCTAGCCGGTTAGCACGGATATTCAGTTCCGCATAACTGAGGGTCTGCTCTTGATATTCCAACGCTGTGGCGTGCGGGGCTTGTTCTGCCTGTTGCTCGAATAATTGATGAATACATAATGGGTCAGGATAAGGGGTTTCCGTAGCGTTCCAGGTTTCCAGTAGCAAGGTACGTTCAGCCTCAGATAACAAATTAAGCTGCCAGATAGGAATTTCCTCTCCCTGCCTTTTTGACGCTGCCAGCATCTGTAAATGTTCACCCATGCGCAGGACCACTTCCGCACTCAGACGGTTTTGATCGTAGATCCAACGAAAACTGCCCTGCGCATTGACTTGGAGCGTCAGCAATTCGCCCTGCGCCGCCTGATCACACGGTCTATCCTCTGCTATGACAGAAACGGCAATCCGCCACGGCTGGTGGATTGTCAACGCCGGAATATCCCACAATGAAGAAACGCGCGAGAGGAGATCACGACTAAATGTGTGGTGCCGGGTCAACCGGGCCAGCTCGCCATCCAGCCAGTTCGCTACCACATGCCAGGGCTTATCAAACTCCATCTCAACGACCATTGGCGCCACCGGCGCCAAATCTGTCGATCTATCGTTTATTCCATCCACGCACCAACCCATTTGGAATGCAGTCTGTTGAGTCAGACGTGCAATATAGATAATAAATGCCTGCAACAACGTTCGTACTGGATCTTCTTCACCGTTTTTCGGCAGCGGGGAGTACCAGTCACTGGTTACCCAACAGGGTTCCGTTTGTTCTCCGGCGGTTTCAAAAGGTAATTGGAGGGGTTGCAAAGCAGCAAGACGTTCACACCAAAATAATTCACTGGATGTAAACGTCTGAGGAATATTCTTTACATTCTGAGTCGGTGGTAAAGCGTCATTTACGTTGGTTATATTTTCTGACGTCTGAGAGAGGAGTTCAGCTTTAAAATCACTTCCTGCTTGAGCAATGCTATCTTTCATTTACTACCTCAACGAATCTGTTAGAAATTTGAAAACTGTCATTTCTGACAACCATCACCCATATTTCTTTCTCACTTCTTGCCCCCAAGAAATAAAAACGGACACATCTGATATCAATTCAAGATATTCAGATACGGGATGTTATAGTCCGGTTAACAACAACCAATTAACAATTTCTTGACATTAATTTTTCTGACAACGAAATAAATAATTTATTTTATGATTCGGAATAAGACATTCCATTTTTGTTCCCATTTTTTAGATAAGTTCGATTAATTGACTACAATTTTAATTGGCTAATATTGAATTCCATCATTTAAAATGGAACCGTTAACTGCATTTATTTATGCATAAATACCAAATTACCACTGTATTTTATCCATTCCCTATTAATATCTAATTGAAATTATTTCAAAAACAAACAAGAAATTTATAAAGATAAAAAAATAAATTAACCCTCAATGATAAAAAAAGTTTACTTTGATAATCACTTATAAAGAAATTCTTTATCTTAATAATTAACCAATATCTCAATTACAAATGTAACTTATTTAGTCTTTATAAAATCACCCTATATATTCAATTTTTTGAAAATATAAGACGGGGTTAAACGTAATTCATAAAACACTATTTTTCAACAAATAAATAATATCCTTAATGTAAATACCGTAAACGAACCAATACAAATTCAAATTAAATTCATTATATTGTTTTATAATAATAAGATTATAAAATCGATATAAATGTGATTATACTTAATACCATAAAGAAAAAATTCAAAACTAGAAATGACTTTATTACACACTATCCTAAAACAAACATTATTTTTATAAAACAATAAGCTATGTAATGAATTATTAATTACAAGACAATATTCTCCAAGTAAATCGTTCTATGCCCAATGGATTTCAAGATGCATCGCGACGGCAAAGGAACGAATCCCCGGGAGCATAGCAAACTATGTGACCGGGGTGAGCGAGCGCAGCCAACAAAGAGGCAACTTGAAAGATGACGGGTATAGACATTATTTAGTTAATATTAACAACAGAAAATATATGACCATTTTTAGACTTTACATTATTTATTCTTAATAATTAATATAAACAACAATGAAGCCTATTTTTATACATAGAAAAGAAAATTCATAAAAAAACAAAAACAGATTGAATTAAATCCTAATCAACAATAGCGAAAACTTGACTAAATAACCTATCTGGAAATTATCAAGCCTCTTATTTTGTTTTAAAACAAAAACAATCCGGTATAAACAATATATACTGGATTGTCACGCCAACGTTAAATTATCCAATATTCCTTACTTATTAGTACCACGATACCTCCTTTTCAAGACTGATTGCCTGCACCCTATTCAAAACTTGAATTAAAACAGTTTTATTCTTATTATCCTCCAATAAACTAAAACGATTACCCGAAATAGCAATCAACTGAAGTGAAGTATCGGGCATTACTTGAACTCAACCTAATGACAGTTCTATGCTCACGGACTCTGACTTTTTATCCACTACAAAAGAAATAGCGAGAGGAAGTTCTGATGCAGAGTTACTGATAACACTCATCTGCTCCCAACTTTTGCGATTACATCAACACGCAAATTTGCAGGGAATATAACACCAATTCCTGCACCCTGAGGGGGTTGCAAAGCAGCAAGGCTGCACTCCAGAATGAATCACGTCTGGATAATATCCTTGACGTTCTGAGTTGATGGCAAAGGTCATTTATGACCTCAGCGAATTTGTTAGAAATTTGAAAACGATTATTCCTGACTGCCATCACCAATATTTCCCTCTTAACTTATTTCCCTTACTAAAAAATAAAAACGTAAATATCTGACATCAATTCAATATATTCAGACGATGAATAGCACAGCCAGATTAATAACGGCCAATTAGCAACGACCAATTAACAATTTTTTGACACTAACTTTCATGCAATGAAATAAGTAATTAATTCCATGATCCAAAAGGAGATATTTTATTTTCATTCTCATTTTTATGATAATATCGATTAATTAAATTAAATCTTTATTATTTTAACTTGCATCTACCTATGTAAATGACATATAGTCGGATTAAAGCCTACACTCTTAATACCGATTATTATTAATTGACTCTGCAATACCTCATTTCGCGGAGAGATTTTTTTTATGCCAACAACGTGAAAACGGTATCACGTGAAGGAACATTACAATGAATAGGGAAAATATATCTGCCGACGCATTGCCATCCGCTCTTGACTGTTGCCGATTATTGTTACAATTAGCTAAAGGTGAAGCTCAGGAACCACAACCTTTGCCCTCCCACAGCAAACTGAAACCAGCAATAAAGGAATACGGCGAGGCACATGATGTTAATCTGGCATTGTGCCATTTAAAATTCCTCAAGCTGACTCCCAAGCTACTGCCCCTGGCTTTTCGCGACAAACAGGGAGAATTTGTCGTATTAGCGCGCCTTTCCGCCGATCAGGCCCTGATCCAGTCCCCTTATGCCGTTTCACCCGAAATGCTCCCCATCGATGAGCTAGAAGCCAGATGGAGCGGGGAGGTGATCCAGTTACGAGAGGCTTCCCTCAGGTTCGATGTCTCTTGGTTTATACCCGCGTTTATCCACCATCGCCGTCTCCTCGGTGAAGTACTGATTTTTTCCCTGATGCTTCAGCTACTTGCTCTAGTCACCCCGCTGTTTTTCCAAGTGGTGATGGACAAGGTATTGGTGCACAAAGCGTTGTCCACTCTGGACGTACTAGTGATAGTGCTAGTGGTGGTTGGGCTGTTTGAGGTGGTGCTCCGCGGGCTGCGCGAATACCTTTTTGCCCACACAGCCAACCGCATCGATATCACCCTGGGGATCAAGCTATTCCGGCACCTACTCGGCCTACCCCTGCTCTACTTCAAACACCGTCAGGTGGGCGCTATTATCACCCGGGTGCAAGAGCTCGACAACATTCGTGACTTCCTGACCGGCTCCATGCTAACCCTGTGCGTGGACCTAGTCTCCGCCTTTGTCTTCTTCGGGGTAATGGCCTGGCTGTCGCCGACCCTAACCTGTATGGTACTGGCGGTATTGCCACTCTATTTCCTGCTAGCTTGGCTGAGCTCCAAACCGCTGCAACAACGCATCGAACAACAGTTCCAGACGGCTGCCCTCAATACCTCATTCCTGAACGAGTCCGTCAGCGGCGCTGAAACCATCAAGAGCCTGGCGGTAGAACCCAGGATGCAACGGCGCTGGGAATCACAGACCGCAAACATGGTCGAAGCCGGTTTCCGCACTCAGACCCTCAACAGCTTCATTAGCCACGGGGTTATGCTGCTACAGAAGGCGACCGGCGTCGGGATCATCTGGCTGGGCGCCAACATGGTGATCTCTCTGGAGCTCACCATCGGCCAACTGATCGCTTTCAATATGATGGTGTCCCACGTCAACCAACCCATCGCCAAGCTAATCGACCTATGGCAACAGTTTATCCAAACCCGGGTCGCCGTCGACAAGCTCGGCGACATACTCAACCTGCCTGTCGAGCAGGAACAGGGGAGTATCCGTCCTCAGCAACCACTCTCCGGCGATCTGCAAATACGCAACCTGGTGTTCCGCTATCAGCCTCATCAAGCCCCAGTGTTGCAGGGAGTCACCCTGCATATCAGGCCCAACGAGAACTTAGGCATAGTCGGTCCCTCCGGTTCAGGTAAAAGTACACTGACCCGCTTGTTACAGAAGCTCTACGCTCCGGACGAGGGGGAGATCTTGATCGACGGCATTCCCCTGCATCGGCTGGACCCCGGTTACCTGCGCAGCCAGATCGGGGTGGTACTACAGGAGAACTACCTGTTCAACCGTAGCGTGCGCCACAATATAGCGCTCAAGGCTCCCTCTGCCTCGCTGGAGAAGGTGATGGCCGTCGCTAAGCTGGCGGGCGCTCATGACTTTATCCTGCAACTACCCTTGGGTTATGACACAGTACTGGCCGAAGCCGGCAGCTCTCTATCGGGAGGACAACGCCAGCGCATTGCTATTGCCCGCGCACTGATGGCCGATCCCAGGATCTTGATCTTCGACGAGGCGACCAGTGCCCTCGATGACGAATCCCAAGCACTGATCCAAGCCAACATGTCCGAGATCGCTCAGGGGCGCACCGTCATCACCATTGCCCACCGCCTGTCCACGGTACGTCACTGTGATCGCATCATTACTTTGGAGCAAGGCCTTATCACCGAATCGGGCAACCATCGCCAATTGCTGGCTAGAGGCGGCTGCTACGCCAGGCTGTGGCAGATACAGCAAGAATTACGCAAGGAGGCGGAGTAATGTCACTCAAGAAACACCTAAAAACCATTCTCTTGGCCTGGCGTCGGGAGCGTAGCGCCCCTAAAGCAATGAAGCGTACCCGCGATGAGTACGAATTTCAGCCCGGCTACCTGGAGATCGTTGAACGTCCTCCCGCTCCTTGGGCAAGGTGTACAGCAATAGCACTGACCCTGTTTCTGCTGGTGGTTCTGCTCTGGTCGATTGTCGGTCGCCTAGACATCCATGCCAACGCCGCAGGCAGGCTATTAGTGTCCAGTCACTCTAAGGTGATCCAGTCCCTTGAAGCCGGCGAGATTGTGGCTATTCACGTGCGTGACGGACAAAGGGTGAAGGCTGGGGATGTGCTGATTAAACTCAACCCTATAGGAGTCGAGGCCGAGCTGAAAGAGCGGCAGGAGCAGCTAAACTTCAAGCGATTAGAACTGGCTAGACTACAGGCCCTGCTAACCGACACCCCCACTGAACATTTCACCGTACAAGACGGTATACCTCAGGCACAGGTCGAGCTGGCTAGAAAACACTTGGTCAGCGTCAGGAAAGAGGTAGTTGCCAATCTAGAAAGTCTGGATAGCGAGATGAGCGTCAACCAAGCGAGCCAAAGTGCGCGTAACGCCGATATCACCGCACTGGAGAAGCTGGCGACCAATATCACGGTGCGCCTTGATGCCCGTCGTACCCTAGCCGCCAGCAAGTTACTGCCAAAAGTCGAGCTACTGGAGCAGGAGAAGGAGAAGCTAGAGATCGAACGCACCCTTTCTCAACAACACGCGGAGCTGGCCGTCCTCAAGGCGCAATACCGGGTACTAGAAGAGAGCCGGGACCGCTACCTAGCTAAGATCCACCGGGAATACTACGACCAATTGAACGAAGCTCAGGCCTCCATTGCAGTAATGACGCAGCAGTTGATAAAGGCTAGCGAAAAACAGCGGCTACAGAGCCTACGGGCACCGGTGGACGGTGTAGTGCAGCAGCTAGCGATCCACACCTTGGGAGGCGTAGTGCAATCGGCTCAGCAACTCATGGTGATCGTGCCCGATGATACCCTCTTGGAAGCCGAAGTGATGGTATTGAACAAAGATGTGGGGTTCGTACACGCCGGTCAGCCAGTGGAAATTAAGGTCGACTCCTTTCCCTATACCCGCTATGGCACTATACGGGGTAAGGTCGCCCACATCTCCAAGGATGCGGTCAAGGATGAGCAGTTAGGCCTGGTATTCCCTGCACAAATCCAGATGGAACGCTCCTCCATCGCAGTGGACGAACATGAGGTACCGCTACAGGCAGGTATGAGTGTCACCGCCGAAATCCGCACTGGCGATCGGCGGGTGATCGACTACCTACTCAGTCCGCTGCAACAGTACCAGTCCGAAGCATTGAGGGAACGATAATGTCAATCATCGAATCTACTCTGTCAGAATCGATCATCGTCGACGAGTCCAAGGCCGTAGCGGACGGCGGCCTCTTGGCCCTAGCCCATGCTGCCCGCCATTTCAACTTAGCGGTGGAACCGGAACAACTGATCCACCGTCTCGGACGCACTCAAGGGGTCTCGGATAGTCAGGATCTATGCCGCTGTGCCCAGTGGATCGGTCTGAGGGCTCGTCACATCACCACAGACATGAGCCGTCTCGATACCCTGCCCCTTCCTATCTTGCTGGATACGGAACAGGGCTGGCAGGTGCTAGAGAAAGTTGAGGGTGAATTCGTTACCTTATATCAGCCAGGCATGGGTGAGACATGCCGCTATCCCCGAACCGTCTTCGCTAGCCATTGGCAAGGCAGCGCCGTGCTACTGGCAGAGGCAACCGAGCAGCCGAAACAACAGCGGTTTGGCTTCGGCTGGTTCGTGCCTTCCATCCGCAAGCATGTCATCCAGTTCAAGAACGTGATCCTAGTGTCTCTGATGCTACAAGTGATCGCCCTGGTGACCCCCATACTGTTCGAAAACGTGATTGATCGGGTGCTGGTCAGCCGCAGTCTATCTAGCCTGCAAGTGCTAGGAATCGCCATGTTGACTCTGGCTTTGTTCGAGCCCGTCTATGGCTTCCTACGTTCCTGGCTATTCACCAATCTCGCCAGCAAGGTCAACTCCGAGCTCTCCAGCCGCCTCTATCAGCACCTGGTGGCCCTGCCTATGGGCTATTTCCAGCAACGTCAGACCGGTGAAATCATCGCCCGGGTACGCGAAATGAACCAAATCCGTCAGTTCCTCACCGGTTCGGCGCTGACGATGGTACTGGATCTGGCCTTTGTTGGCCTGTTTGTAGCCGTGATGTTCTCCTACGCCACCGAGCTAACCTGGCTGGTACTCGGTTCCCTAGTGCTCTATTTCCTGTTCTGGCTAGGCGTCGGGCCCGTGCTACGCGCCCGGGTATTACGAGAGTATGAGCTAGGGGCCGACAACACCGCCTACCTCACCGAGTCGGTCACCGGCATTGAAACCATCAAAACCAGCGCCACCGAAGCGGGCTTCCTGCACCGCTGGGAACGGCAACTGTCTGCTTTCGTTCGCGCCTCATTCCGCGCCAAAGTGGTGGGGATCTTGGCTGGTCAGGGGATCAACCTAATCCAGAAGCTGACCTCCGCCCTACTGCTGTGGTGGGGCGTTACTCTGGTAATGGAGGGCAAACTCAGCCCAGGCGAGTTGGTGGCTTTCAACATGCTCTCGGAACACGTGACCCAACCGATTCTGCGTCTGGCCCAAGTCTGTCAGGATTTCCAGCATACCCTAATCTCGCTACGTAGGATCGGCGACATTCTTGATGAGAAAGGAGAAAGCGGCAATGGCGGCCTGGCCTCCATACCCAAGCTACAAGGAGGAGTGAGTTTCAGGGGCGTGAGATTCCGCTACGACGAGGATGGTCAGGAGGTGTTACGCAACCTCAACGTCGAGATTCATCCCGGCGAATTCGTCGGCATCACAGGGCCGTCCGGCTCGGGCAAATCCACCCTAGCTCGGTTGTTGCAGCGCCTCTATGTGCCTCAGCACGGCCAGGTGTTGGTGGATGGAATCGATTTGGCGATCGCAGATCCGGCGGCGCTGCGCCGTAACATGAGCGTCGTGCTGCAAGAAAGCGTGCTGTTTGCCGGCACCATCGCCGAAAACATCCGCTTGTGCCGCCCCCAGGCCAGCGATGCAGAAGTGTATGAAGCCGCGACTCTGGCCGGCGCAGATGGTTTTATCAAGGCGCTGGACCGGGGCTATGAGACTCAAGTCGGCGAGCGTGGCGGTCAGCTCTCCGGTGGACAACGCCAACGCATTGCCTTGGCCCGAGCGTTACTGACCAACCCGGGGATATTACTACTGGATGAAGCCACTAGCGCCCTGGACTACGAGTCGGAAGCAGCAGTGATGACTAACCTGCAACACATCACTCAGGGCCGCACAGTGATCAGCGTCGCCCATCGTCTTAATACCCTGCGCCATGCCCATCGGATTCTGGTGATCGACCAAGGTCAGGTAGTTGAACAAGGCAGCCACGAGCAACTACTCGCCTTAGACGGGCTCTATGCCCGGCTGTGGGCCTTGCAGATGAAGGATTGAGTCCCAGCTCACAGACGGCCAGCCATAGCCATTATTAAAGGGTTTAACCCGTGAATACCAAAGTAAGATTTTTTTAAGGAGAATCATTATGCCCAATAACAGCTACCAATCGCTGCTCGCATCTGCGCAAGCGACCCTTAAAGAGATGAAGCACAAACCGAATATCGAGGCGTTGATCCAGGCTATCAAGCAAGGGTTTAGTAAAAATAATCATAAGTGGACCCCTGAGCTAATCAACAAGCAAAAAACGCTGGAGCACGCGCTGGAGAAAGACGCTTATATACGCTACAGCAATGACCTGCCGGTTGACGCCAGCGGCCTCAATGAAGGTGAGCAACGGACATTTGTCAATTATATCAAGACACTGGCTGCGCGTACCACCAAGGTCGATATCTTAGTGCAAGGCAACGAACAGGCAGCTTTGTCTTCTCAAACCGACACTATCCTGAGCAGTGCCGATGCTTTCCGAGTGCTTCCCAAGGATTTCAAGCAACGCCATAGCGCCCGAACCAATATTGGTGCGAGACTAACCATCAACGTTGACAAAGCACATTTCAACTCGCTTGCCAATGCGTTGACCCAACTGTTCAATGAGGACAATCGTGACTGGCTGGAGCAGGCCAAAATCATGGGCCCGAAAAATCTGGGGCGCCGTACTGACCAAGCAGTGATTTATCTTTCCAGCGCCGGGGTCGAACATGCTCATGCTATCGGCAATAAACTCAATAAATTGCTACCGGCGACGGCCTTCATTGAACATACTCCGACTGGCATGTATCGCGTAGGCAAAGGCATTGCCTATTCTGAAACAGTTGAAGGTGAATCGAGCAGTCATGGTCAGTCTCGAGCACGCCTGATCGCGGCTGCGGGCACAGAGTCCTTACTTACCAATACCCCGATCGAAAAGACCCTATCAAGAACCTTGCAGCAACGCGGGTACGATATACACAATCCAGCCCTGCTAGCGCAAGCGGTACGGGATCGCGATCTCAAGGGCAGGCTAATGTCCATGATTGGTGGAGCCGAGCACCGCCAAGGCAGCACCGATATCCAGCAATTCGCCATCGATCCTGTATTGTTCGCCAGATCCAACACCATCAGTGCCGAGACATTGGTTAGAGCGGGGAGACTCCCGGCAGAGGGACATGCCCAGTTGGTGAAAGTTAAAGCAGGACTATACGAACTCGAATACGCTGCTCAAAGCACGAATGATGTCGCTAAGGGTAACGTCGATAGCGTGCCAGCGTATTTCCTTGGCTACAACGGTTCAAACCAAGCCAACGCGATACCAGCCTATGTGGATATTCCTAAACATGCGGTTCCAGGGAGCTTTCTGTTTACTGGAACGTTGTCGGGATGTTCGCTGGTGGTGACCAATCTTAACGCTGATACTTACCGGGTCTACCACGATAGTCGAGTCAATAGTTCGCTGCTGTATGACAACGTAGTCATGGCAGTGGATTATAAGGATTATCAAGTTGCAGGCACCACTAAAGGCTTCGCCGCAGCGTACATGCAATACGTTAATGGAGAATGGCAACTAGTATTTCAGCGCCAGGAGTATCAGCAAGATGGTCAAACGCTCTGGCCGAAGTCGCGTAGCAGCGAGGAGCCAATATCGATCCAGACTGCCAACAGTCAAGTGGCTGAGCGTAACCAAGCCCAATTCGCGGCTTACCGTGAGAGGATTCATCAACAACTGAAAAAAGTCGCTACTCAGTTCGGAGTGCCCGTCGAAGGGGTCTCTGATGGTGTATACAAAGAGGGAGAGTTTTCTCCTCATCATCCGGCGATTGCTGCGTGGATTGAACTGCATGATAAGGTTCAAGCCAAGATCATAGCAGACACTCAGCAGTTGGTAGACAAACGAAACGAACTCTATAAAGCCCAAAGCAGCACCAGCGAAAATTTTCAGCTTGCCCTGATTGATCAACAGATAAAGCAGAACAATATTACGCTGGAGTACTACAAAACGCGATACGATTCAGTCTTGGATGAAGCGCTCTCCGTCGAACAAAGCTGGTTATGGCAGCAAATCAAGTCCAAGAACGGTGTAGATGCGGTGGTGCGGATTGACGATACGTCTATCCATAGCGGCGGTAAGGAGCACACCAGCAACGTGGGTGAGCGTTACGCTATTATCGAAGCTTACCAGCGAAGCAGACTGGGTGCCGAGTTTACTGATGGCTTGCGCAACTTCCAAGATATCAGTATCCCAGGTTTTGACAATAGGATGTCGGCCCTGGAGATGAAAAGCCTGTTTCTTGACAGCCAACTTACTCCTAAACAGCGGGGCGCCTTGAGCAGCCGCATCACTGAAACCAGCCGGGCCGAATACATCGACAAAATACTGAAACAGACAGCGGTGTTCAGCGAGGATTTTCATCGTGCCGGTAGCAGCTTTGATCGTCTGGCGCCACAAGATTTTTATCTGTCGTTGGTCGGAGATGTATCTGGCGGCCGTTGCTACCCCTTGGTCAGGGCGATGGCAGTAGCGCTAGCCAGCGGCGGCGAAGCGGGTATTAACAGTCTGGTAGAAAAACTCTTCCTGGCCGCCGCCGCCCCTGAGGCAGGTAGTTCCACGTTACTAAAAAACAGTCTGGCGCGATTGCACTCCAACATTGAGGCCATACAGGCATCAACGCCTCAAGGGGAGATTAAATTACCTGGAGTAGTTTCCCTGCTGAAAAAGGCGACCAAGACCTCGACGTTCGCGCTCAATACCCCGTATCACTCGATGATGGTGGGGAGTACGGTTGGATCTAAAGGGCACCGTTACTATTTCTATGACCCGAATGTCGGGATCTTTGCCTTCAACGACACAGCCAGCTTCTCTCTAGCCATAAAGAATCACTTGGTGAGACGCAAGCTGGCCGCCCACTACGGTTCGCTTGGCAGCGAATTGTCCCCAATCTTCAATCTGGTGGAGATAGATACTGACAAAATGGCTGAGGTGCCGGTGGGTAACGGCCTGAACGTAGCCGACCTGACCCGCCCCGGCGAACTGGCCGCGGTCATAGAGCAGCAACAGCAAGTTGAGCAGACAGTTAACGCCCAGGTACGGATTGCCGAAGACACCCGGTTGCGCTCCGCGTTGGTGACCCTTGATGCCGAGCAATGGGGGGCAAAGTTCGACGAGGCCAGTACACGACTCGCTCAGGAAAACAATCTTGACCAGCACTGGATGCCGGTGATTAGCAATACCGAGGACCAAGGAGACGGCCGCTACCGAGTCCAGTTTATTAATCGCGACCAACCGGAAGAGACCCGTTGGGTGAACAGCGGCGATGCCACCTTTATCGAATTCCGCCGCTTCGTCAATGAACATATGCTCACCCTGAGCCAACATTTCACCCTTGAACGCGGTCAGATTCGACCCAAAGGCAATGTCAGCGAGGTAGCTCCGGTTGATGGGCTGAACGCCGGGTTTGCGATACAGACACTAATCCAGTGGTTTGCCGACAAGAACCGCAACGATGCGGCACAAGGGATCGCTTCGCCCGACCTGGCTACCGCGCTCAAAGTCCACAGCTATCTCAACTTTGTTCAGATGGCTCACGGTAGCGTGCAAGATGTAGCCAAAGTTACCGAACTGGTGCGTACAGCGTTGCGCGGCGAAGTAGTGGCAGCCGAAACGTCGCTTAAGGACTTTACTTCCACCCTAGGGCACACCGTCAACGAAGGCGCCGGTGTATTATTTGGCGGCGCTATGGTCGGGCTGGATGCTTATGAGCTAGCCCACGCCGAGAACGATGTACAGAAGGCGGTGTTCGGTACCCAGTTGGCGTTTGACTCGGCTAGCTTTGTTACCGGTACCGCCGGAGTAGGCGCTGGATTGATCGGCGCCTCGACGGCCGGGGCAGTACTTGGTGGTGCCGGGGTGATCCTTGGCGGGCTCGCGGTGGGCTTTACGGCACTGGCTCAAGCCTTTGGTGCGGTTGCCGAGGATGCTAAGGCAGTGGGCCGTTATTTCGACACGGTCGACAAGGCCTATAAGGGCAATGGCTATCAATATGACAATAAGAAAGAGGTGCTGGTACCTCTGGCTGGGGCGGTAATCAAGACCTTGGATCTGCGCAAGAATCAGATTGACTTCGACAGCCAGTATATCTACCGCACCCATTCCGGCTCTACCGGTTCGGGGGAAATCAATTACTTCTTCTGGGTCGGTGACTTTCCGCGCATGGTCCATGACCGTGGTCAGGCGATCGAAGTGCGTAGCGGCATTGGTTACAAAGATATCGCCCGGTCCCTTGAACATGGCGATAGCAAGGTTGTGATCCTGCCGGGCACGCCCAAATCCTACATCAGCTACGAATACATGCTGCTTCCCGGCGCCACCACACGCCACGACGCCGGCTTTGATGTGATCCGCAGACTAGAGGAAGACAAGCGGTTCGACTACGACTTCTACATTTTTCCGGGTGAGGAAACGATCCGCAGAATTCATCATGAGTACGTCGACACCTCGATCGAAGTAGTGCTTGACCAGCGCAACAGACAACTAATCGTGCCCGAGCTGCCCAAGGAACTGCATAGCTACCTGCATTACGAGATCAAGGGAGCGGGCGGCGAGTACCTGATCGGCCTCAACGAAGGCACCCGGGTTAAGCTCATGAACGATGGCTCCGATGCGTTGTCGCGCTGGATCATTGATAGCAACCAACTCGCCAGCGATACCATTAGCGTCTCGAAGAACCAACTGGTAGTTGGCGGGGTAGTGGTCGAACTCGACCCAACCCGCAAGGAACAGGTGCTGGTGGTCAACCGCAAAGGAGAGGTGCGCGAAGTCGACTTCTCCAGCCTGACAACTCAGGTGGTAAGCGAAGATGCGAGCAAGTGGCAGGTACCCGGCCAGCAAATCGAGCAGCACCTAAGTGATCTAGCTAAGGCGCATAAGTTGCACGGACAGTACGTGGTGGTGGAAAACTACAACCATAACGGGCGTGATGTTGGTCGGGCGTTCTACGACGTAACCAACGAACGGATGCTGTTCACCGACACCACCCACGAACAGGCCAAACATGCCCAACTGGGTGCAGTGATGGGCGACCATGCCTATTTCTTCGATACCGACAACGCGGCGGCGTGGCGGGTAAACGCCGCCACCGGACAGGTCGACGCACAGTTTGAGCCTTGGTTCAATCAGAATGCGGGCCAGATCAGTCGGCTATGGCAAGAGGGGGATGCAGTCTACCTGGCGCGCCGTTATCAGCTAAAAGAGAAGGAAGCTGAGCTGAGCTATCGACTCCTCGATGACCGAATGGAATTGGTCAGTGTGGTGGGTGATGATGCACTGCTCCGGCTTTCGGCACGTACCAGCCGGCACGGTGATGAGCTTAAAGCCATACTCCAGGGCTATGAAAACAATAGCACCCAGCGTGAGACTCCGACGTATACGCTGGGCGCCCCGCTTATCCAGCCGACCAATGCGGCGCTGGTCACGGTGTTCGGCGTGGATGCGGCTGGCGTGCCTCACCGTTACTGGATACGCACCAGCGACGGTATGCTGATCAAGCCGAATTTGGCGCCACCGGGGGATCAAACCTTACACTTTGAAGTACACGAACAGACCCGCAGTGCCTGGCCGATCCCAGCCGATCTCGTGTTAGCGGGCAGCATTCCCCGCCCTGCAAGTACGGAAGTGTTCTTCTTCTACAGCAAGGAACAGAAGGCTTTGTTCCGCCAGGAAGGTCCTGGTCAGGCTATTCTCGACGCTAACCATCCCAGTGCATTGCGCATCAACACGCCAGCGTTGGCTAACCTAGTCAACCTGAACGGTAGCCTGCTCGCCATCACCGACGATGGACGCGTGGCCCGGCTCGACGCGCAGGGGCAGCTAAACTACGAAGCGGTTAACGAACATTGGCTCAAGGGACGTACCCACTGGTGGCAGGATCTGGCTAGCGTCACCGATGGCAAAGCCACCTTGGCTGTGTTTGGAGTCAAGGGCGCCGACAGCAATAGCCTGCTGCCGGTGTGGTACCACAATGGTCAGGTGGTGGTGGCTTCCGCGCCTTTGCAAGACAAGCATCTACAGTTCCTGGGATTCGAAGCGGATGGTACCTCCGCGCGGCTCTTCGAGCCTGAAAGTGGCAAGCTGCATCGCCAGCCGCCTATGACTGCCGACGCGCTGGCTGCCGCGTTCGGTACCGACGAGGTGCTTGAAATTTCGGCGCAACTTCCCGCGGCCAGTGAGTTGACGCCCGGGTTGCATCTCAAGGCGGCGCAACAGGTCGATACCGGCATGCGCCTGATTACGGCCAAGGGCGAAATCTTGCTGCGAACCAACAACGGCGAATTGCAGTTAGTTGGCGTTGACAAAGGCTGGCAACAGAACAACTTGGCCCAACTGCCACAGGCACTCACCAAACTCGCCGACCAGTGGCAAGCCAAAGGGGTACTGACCTTACAGGACAACCAGGAGCTAGGCTGGTTCGATATCGGCAGCGGTCAGATATTTTCAGGTAATGGAATCCCTGTCTCGAATAATCTGCGCTTCGTAGGGATCGCCCCAAGCGAAAAGGCGGCATATGTGTATAGCCCGACGAACCAGGCGCTGTATCAGATCAAAGACGGCAGCGCGCAGATACTCAACAAGTTTACGGGCGTGGAGCGCATCGGTTCTTCCCTTTTGCTTCAAGGCGGAGGTGCAGGCGGCAGCAAAGACGAATTGACTCCACCAATCATTGCCGGTGTCGACAGCGTGGTGCTGCATGGCGGCGCCGATCACGATACCTACCGCCTCAGCCAAGCGATGTGGTCCCATTACCATACGATAATCATTGACAACAACGACCGGGGCCAAGCCTTGGACCGCTTGATCCTACCATTAGCTGATCCAGAAAGTATCCTAGTGAATCGCCACGATGACGACTTGATGTTGACCGATTCCAACAATGGAACGGCCTTAGTGGTACGTCAGGTATTTGGCAGCCAACCTATGGCCCATCGGCATCTGGAGATCGAGCTGGCAGGTGCTTCTTTAGCGGTCAGTGTGGACCATCTGGTCAAGAACTTTACTCTACGGGGTTACACTAAAAGGAGACTGGTGGATCTGTCTTGGGCTAGCAAGCACCCAGTCATGGTGACCCGTACAATTGACGCTGTTCCGGGTGCGGAGAAGCCGAACCTAGCCAAGCTGAGCGGTGCTATGGCTTCGTTCCCTGACACCGGCGGCGCCAGCGAACATCTGTCGCAAATCCGTCAAGCTTCTGAGACGGCACTAGCGCCATCACTGTCCTAAGGTAGCACGAGAAATAACAGAAGGGGCGCAATGCCCCTTCTGCCCAGATCGCTGCCAAACCTCGTTGAAAATAAACTGCCTTCCAAAAAATTCGCTTAAAATTAAGTGACCTGAGTCCGGTAGAGTTCCCAATTCAAACATTATTAATGCTTAGTATAACCTGTCCAATTTTTTGGGGTTACTTCACACATTGACCGGGATCATTCTCAATATTATGGCAACATTAAACTGCCTCCACATAATAAACCATCTTGATTAAATTGGAGATGCAACGCATATTTTTGATATTCATATTTTATCCAGTTGTTAATGTAACCAAGAAGCATATCCATTTTGCCTCCACCTTTCATTAACGGCTCTCCTAATACTTGGATTACGCTCTCTGCATCCCATCCTTCGCTGATATTAGATAATAGACACCCTGTAAAAAAGGCATAACCTTCATTACCACTAAAATAAAAGTGAATATGGTTTAATACACCCTGTCGGAAACCTATTTCTATTCTAGAATGAACAAAACTATAATAAGTTGTTTGTCCAACTGTATCGTTATACTCCGAAGGATCCTGTGATATTTTTGGCTGTTCTCCTATCGCTAGACAGAGTTCATTAAACTCCTTAGATAATTCTGTTGTGCCAAGGGCACTAGTAAATTTTTTCCAATCAATCATCACTTAATCACTCCCATCTTACGATTACACTTCACCAATAATACCAGTATTCAGAATAATAAGGCTTTCCGCCGTCATCTTCACTTATTCTAAGAACACCTAGCTCTGAAAAACCATCAGGTAATCGTAAGTTCCACTCTTTGCATAGGCTTCGTTCACTCAATAAAATTATTTTACCAAACCGACTATATCCATTACGCGTATGTTCATTGAAATACTCCTCAGATATGAATATACCCTTCATCTTTCAAGCTGCTGCTTTGTTGGCTGCTTTCACTCACCCCAGTCACATCGTTATCTATGCTCCTGGGGATTCGTTCACTTGCCGCCGCGCTGCAACTCGAAATCTATTAGGTATATACATAATTCACTTTAAAACATATCAGGCAATACAATGGAACAAGTAATTCTTATATTATTTTCGTTGTCTGGCTTCGCTTTATAAATGTTATAAGCTGCACCTATCAAATCTTGATCACAAATAGATTGAATATTTCTATTTGTCTTTTTTCCTTGTACCAATGCTAAATGCACTGGGATTTTGACATTCCAGTAACTGTAAGAATAATCATTTTCAGTGATAACAGGAAAATAGATTTTATATGATTTGGACCATATTTTCAATGAGCGTAGTCTACGTGTAATACCACGCAGCTTTTTATTTCACAACACTATTCTACGCATAGACATTTATAACTTCCTTCCTTTAGCAGCATCAGTTTTGGTTCACCGTACCATCTAAGTTTAAAACAGCCTTAAATTTCCCTTTGTTATTAAAAATCTCAAGATGGTTTTTATGTTGACCATCAAGATATAGCTAATCGCTTTTTCAATATTATTATTGGCTTTGTAAACACTCTGCATCTGATATATTTTGCTGGTTTTTTGCGTACTATTTTTATTTGAATACCAAAACTGGGTTGAGTAAGAAATTCTTTCATATTTCCAACATCTCCACCGCCTTTTGCACCCGATTTACTAATTCCGCCTGCAACTCCCGGCGCTGCCGCAATTCCTGCCTGCCTCATAATCTTCACGATTTCCTGGGCCATATCTTATGAGTCCCGTGTCAAACCAATATTAAAATGTCACCCTGTTCTCCAAAATAGAAATGTCACTTTTTCAAGGTAGGTTAGCGTATAATCTGTACAATGCAGACTTGATGTAAAGAAGTGACTTGTTTAAACCGAATATGGATAAATTAAATTTATGAAAGCGATTTCAATAGTTGCACCAGCAGGACAGAGCATTGCCGTTGGCAAGAAAACATTAGAAATCAGAAAATGGTATCCAGATCTCTCAGATAATGAAGATTTGTTGATCATCGAAAATCAGCATTACCTGTTAAAAGACGGAGACGAAGAAATAGGGAAAGCCGTTGCGATCGTTAAAATCAGAAACATTCGACCATTTGAAGAACAAGATATTGAGGCTGCATGTGCATCTTATTTTGAATCAGGTTGGTTAGCATGGGAACTGACAGATGTAAGATGTATTGAGACTCCAATTGAAATGATTGCAAAGCGAAAAATTTATGAGGTGGATTGGGAACCAAGCTTAGTAATCGAAGCAAAATAGAGATGAGCAGCGACACGATGAAAAAAAATTTATTATGACCAAGAATCAATTCCCTGTTATCCAAAACAAATTGTCACTTTTAGCTAGAAAAGAGAACAAGGGAGTTAGCACTATTTTTCAGGCAGTTCGAAAGTCCAACGCCGCTATAAGGTCGGCTATATCAGCCGATGTCATGCAGACCATCACACTGGCATGACCCGCTATTACAGCTAGCACCCCAGTTTGTACTTAAAGGGCAACTGGCTGGAAGAAGCCGGCTTTGCCACCGGACAACCAGTGTAAGTTTGCATTGAGCACGGACAATTGATTATCCAGCTCGTTGAGAACAGATGACGACTAAAAGAAAAATCCCAGCGCTTTTTGAACTGCACCCCAAAAGTTAGACACTAACTA
>NZ_JAPFCD010000023.1:0-75579 GCF_026153155.1 Photorhabdus aballayi
AAAGCTTGATGCTCAAAGAATTGTACTGTTAGTTCGTAATGAATTAACTGTTGTTCACTCTTCAAGACTTTAAAACGTATTTTTTTGTGATACGGTCTTGTGAGTGCCCACACAGATTGTCTGATTAATTGTTAAAGAGCAGGCTGACATAAAAATTAATATTCTCGGTCAGCCGGGCTGCGTATATTACGCTTTTTGCCCGCAGAGTCAAGCGCTTATTCGCTTTTCTCTTCCTAGCCTGACAACGTTTATCAGCGTTGTGTCGGTCAGTGGTGGCGCATTATAGGGGATTCTTCGATGCTGGCAATAATTATTTTGAAAAAAATTGATCGTTTGATTAATCCCACAGCAAAGCTCTACTTTATACCCACTTACCAACAGATTTATCCACATATGACTAGTTGAATGAAAATTTATCGAGCATCACGCAAACGTTTTCGTTACAATTCGGTGGTTAAAATCATCAAGTGATTTTATCTGACTATATTGAAATGTTATTGCAGTGCCCATTTTTTATGTCCTGATTATAGTGGGTTCTTCCCAATAACATGTTACTGCCTGACAAAATCCAAGGGATCAAATCAATGCAACAGCTTCGTCCAATCCGTCGTGCCCTGCTTAGCGTTTCCGATAAATCAGGGGTTGTTGAATTTGCAAAAGCCTTATCTCAACGCGGTGTCGAATTACTTTCTACTGGCGGCACAGCTCGTTTACTCGCTGAATCAGATCTAAAGGTTACCGAAGTTTCAGATTACACCGGCTTTCCTGAAATGATGGATGGCCGAGTTAAAACACTGCATCCTAAAGTACATGGCGGAATCCTTGGCCGCCGTGGGCAAGATGATGAAATCATGGCGCAACACCAAATCTCACCGATCGATATGGTGGTTGTGAATCTATATCCATTCGCTCAGACCGTCGCTAAACCGGATTGTACTTTGGCAGATGCCGTTGAAAACATTGATATCGGCGGTCCAACTATGGTTCGCTCTGCGGCGAAGAACCATAAAGATGTAGCAATTGTGGTTAATAGCAATGATTACGAAAAAATCATTGAAGAGATGGATAACAATCAGGGGTCACTAACACAACCGACTCGTTTCGATTTAGCCATTAAAGCTTTTGAACACACTGCGGCTTATGACAGCATGATTGCTAACTATTTTGGCAAACTGGTTCCTCCTTATTATGGTGATACAACTCAGCCATCAGGACGTTTCCCTCGTACTCTGAATTTGAATTTTATTAAAAAGCAGGATATGCGCTACGGTGAGAACAGCCATCAGGACGCCGCTTTCTATATAGAAGAAAATCTCTCTGAATCATCTATTGCAACTGCAACTCAGTTACAAGGCAAGGCGCTTTCCTATAACAACATTGCCGATACCGATGCAGCGCTGGAATGCGTTAAGGAATTCGCGGAGCCTGCGTGCGTTATTGTTAAGCACGCTAACCCATGCGGTGTAGCAATTGGGAAAGATATCCACGAAGCTTATGATCGCGCATTCAAAACAGATCCAACCTCCGCTTTCGGCGGTATTATTGCTTTCAACCGCGAACTTGATATTAAAACTGCACAAGCGATTATCGACCGCCAATTCGTCGAAGTCATTATCGCCCCCTCAGTGAATAAAGATGTATTACCGGTGCTGGCTACCAAGCAAAATGTCCGCGTTCTGGTATGTGGTGAATGGCAAACCCGAATTGCCGGTCTTGATTTTAAACGAGTTAATGGCGGTCTACTGGTACAAGATCGCGATCTTGGTATGGTAGCAGCAACTAACTTACGTGTAGTTTCCAAACGTCAACCCACTGAGCAAGAAATGAAAGATGCTCTGTTTTGCTGGAAGGTTGCTAAGTTTGTCAAATCCAATGCCATTGTTTACGCAAAAAATGATATGACCATCGGTATTGGCGCAGGCCAAATGAGCCGTGTCTATTCCGCAAAAATCGCAGGAATCAAAGCAGCCGATGAAGGCTTAGAAGTTCAGGGATGTGCAATGGCGTCTGACGCCTTTTTTCCATTCCGTGACGGTATTGATGCCGCCGCGGCTGTCGGCGTGAGTTGCATTATCCAACCCGGCGGTTCAATCCGTGACGACGAGGTGATTACTGCGGCTGATGAACACGGTATTGCTATGATTTTCACCGGCATGCGCCATTTCCGCCACTAATCAATAGCAGGAGTTAATCTGATGAATATTTTAATTGTTGGCAGCGGTGGACGCGAACATGCTCTGGCATGGAAAGCAGCCCAATCTCCTTTAGCTGGTAAAGTCTATGTCGCTCCAGGAAATGCAGGAACTGCTCTGGAAAGTAATCTCGAAAACATTGACATCTCGGCAACAGATATCAATAGCCTATTAGCATTCGCACAAAGCCATGATATTGGACTAACTATCGTTGGCCCCGAAGCACCGTTGGTGATGGGTATCGTCGATGCATTCCAAAAAGCCGGATTGACTATTTTTGGTCCAACTCAAGCAGCCGCTCAATTAGAAGGTTCAAAAGCCTTTACCAAAGATTTTCTGGCACGCCATCAAATCCCAACTGCGGCTTATCAGAATTTTACCGAAATCGAACCCGCTCTTGCCTACCTAGATAAAGTCGGCGTCCCTATTGTTATAAAAGCTGACGGGCTGGCTGCGGGTAAAGGTGTGATTGTTGCAACGACACCGGAAGAAGCCCAATCTGCGATAAAAGATATGCTAGCCGGAAATGCATTTGGCGATGCAGGTCACCGTATTGTTATTGAAGAGTTTTTAGCCGGTGAAGAAGCTAGTTTTATCGTTATGGTCGATGGCAAGAATGTTATTCCAATGGCAACCAGTCAGGATCATAAACGCGTAGGTGACGGAGACACGGGTCCAAATACCGGCGGTATGGGAGCCTATTCTCCCGCTCCAGTCGTCACCGATGAAATCCACCAGCGTATTATGGAAGAGATTATTTATCCTACCGTTAATGGTATGGCTATTGAGGGCCATGTCTATACTGGTTTTCTTTATGCCGGTTTGATGATCAACCAGAATGGCGAACCGAAAGTGATTGAATTTAATTGTCGCTTTGGCGATCCGGAAACGCAACCCATCATGATGCGTATGCGTTCTGATCTTGTTGAACTCTGTCTGGCCGGAGCAAAAGGCGAGCTTGCTGGTAAAACTTCTCATTGGGATGAGCGCCCTGCTCTGGGGGTGGTGCTCGCTGCCGGCGGGTACCCTGCTGATTATCGCAAAGGGGATATTATTCATGGCTTGCCCCAACAAGAAAATGAAAGCAGCAAGGTTTTCCATGCAGGTACAGCAATGCAAGGCAATGACGTGGTTACCGCAGGTGGGCGCGTTCTGTGTGCTACAGCATTGGGAGAAACTATTATAGATGCACAGAGAAATGCTTACCAACAAGCAGAAGAGATTGAATGGAATAGCTGTTTTTACCGCAAGGATATCGGATATCGGGCAATTAACCGGTTGAAGTAATCATAAAATTGACGAAGGTCAGAGGCTGTCCTTCGTCGGTTCCCAACGACAAAAGTCATTATTGGCTACCAACAATAATTCGCGACCAGCAGGCGCTTCCAACCAGGCAATGGTTAATTGGCCGTAGCTGCTTTTTTCGCGCTGCTCAAGCCATGATCTCGCGTAAGGTTCAAACTCAATAGAAATCGTTTCACCTGCACAAGTAGTGACTTTACCGTTATTCCAGTGCCCTTGCATCAAACGCACATTTCCCACTATTAACGCATCACTTAATTCAAGCGTCCGTTTAGCGTCAAACTGCATACGAACAATATCATCGCTGGAAAGGAGTTCACGCCGCGTTTTCGACTGTTTTTGCATAAAAACCACATCACCGGATTTATCCAAACGAAGTTGTTCAGACAGTGGATTTTTATCATTCAAAATCTCACGACGAATTTGGCGCAAATCGCCCTGCTTATATTCATAAAAAGTCACGACAGTATTGTTATTACGGTAAGGGCTGTAAACACTCATTAGCACCCGAGGTTTACTATTCTGATCGTTGAGACGCCACAAGCGGACAACGCCATCATCTGCAATGAATCCACTTGCGCTGAAAGAAGGTTCTTTAGGTTGATTGGTACAGGCGCTGAGCGCGAAGACGAATCCTAGTGTCATCAGCCCCTGACGAACCAACAAAAGGGGATAAATAATACCCCTTCTATTTTTTCTTTTTTGCAATGAAATTATTTAACTGCGTCTTTCAGAGCCTTACCAGCAGAAAATGCAGGTACGTTTGCAGCCGCGATTGTAATTTCTTTACCGGTTTGCGGGTTGCGACCAGTACGTTCTGCACGGTGGTTAACTTTGAAAGTACCAAAACCGACCAGTTGTACTGAATCGCCCGCTTTCAGGGATTCGGTGATTGCATTCAAAGTTGATTCCAGAGCAGCTTTTGCCTGAGCTTTAGTCAGGTCTGTGCTTTCTGCGATTGCATCAACTAATTCAGTCTTATTCATAGATTATCCTTACAGTGTGTTTATCGTTTGCAAAGCATCGAGTGCGACGGATATGCCGAATGACAGCACCCCTGCATACACGCACCGATAGCCACTTCTTTTCACCCCCCAAATGTAGAACAGAGTGGGGGCAAAAGTGAAGCCTTTGAACATGGCATTTAAAGCATTAAATCACGTTTTTTCACTTTACTGCGTTAAATTTATACCAATGTTACTCGTTCCTGACTCCCGGAGGTCAGCTTTCAATCCTTTAATCAACTCAATATCCCGCTCTTCGCAGCTAACCAATAAGCGATAAATTTCCCATTGGATATCCCACTCTTGTTCAATAGCAGGTAACATTTTCAGTTCTTCATCGGTCATTTCTTTTCCGGCCTGAGTCATTTCAAGCATCGCAACGGTGCGAATCGAAATTTCACTCACTGCAATTGCATGCTCCAATGTTTCACCACTCAGACGAGCATGAATAGTTTCCCCTAATGCAATACATGCATCAATTGCCGGGTACACACCGTAAATATCGTAATCATCCGCAGAGGGAATAACTTGCTCCAACTTTTCCAGCTGATTATCAAAATTCACCTTGGCATCTTTTACAACTAATATTTCCCACACCAAATCCAGAATACGGCGGTAAAGAGCAGGTTCTGCAAACGCTGTCTGGCGACAGAACATCTGGTAATTTGGATACATCCGCTCGCACAGACTTGCCATAAAGGTCAGATGCTGCCAGCCTTCAAGTTTTTCCAGCCGTAAATGTATCGGGTTTCGTAACATTAGTTTTTACTCATTATGCACAATTTGCTCCGCAGTTTACCTGAAATTCAAGAATATCCACACGCTTACACCGAATTTAAGGATTTTTCTGCATCATTTGTTCAAAAAATGGCCTATTTGAGGCTACACCATCTGCCCAGCGGGTTGTTTCAGGCAAGCGATAACCTTTCATGCAACGTTCCACCCATAGCAATGCACTATCAAGACTGATTCGGTGCCCTGTAGAAATATACAATGGATTACAACGTTTTTTACTTCGCCATACCCAACCAATCTGTTCCTCTTTATCAAACAAAGGTTGGCAACTGCCGGGCTGTTCTCCCAATGGCTCACTTTCACCACATAAACGACGTTTCGCCACACCAATGGTAGGTACATTCGCCAATAAACCAAAATGGCTGGCAACACCTAAACGGCGTGGATGAGCAATGCCATGACCATCCACCATCACCAGATCAGGTATGTGTTTCAACAACTGCCAGGCAGCCATCAATGCTGGGTATTCACGGAAAGAGAGCAAACCGGGGATATAAGGCAGCGTAGTATCAATGCGGGCTACCTGATATTCCACCAGTTCAAGGGTAGGATAAGAAAGAACCGCTATCGCTGCACGAGTAATCGCCCCCTGTTGTTCGAAACCCACATCAGCGCCAGCAATCAATTTAGGTGGGGAAAAATCATCATAACGGATAACTTGTTGAGCTTTTTCTATTTGTTCCTGGCGTAACGCTTTCGTATTAATCATATTTTTACTGATGATATTTAGCTGAAAGTTTATGTACCGCCTCAACAAATACACCCGCGTGTTCCGGCAGCACATCCTGATGGATACCATGACCAAGGTTAAAGACATGACCAGAACCTGTCCCAAAACCTTGCAAAATTGTCGAAACTTCCTGTTCAATCCGCTCTGGAGAAGCGTATAACATGGATGGGTCCATGTTGCCCTGCAAAGCGACTTTATTTCCCACACGACGGCGTGCATCGGCAATATCTGCCGTCCAGTCCAAACCAAGCGCATCACAACCGGTTTCAGCCATTGCTTCCAGCCATTGCCCGCCACCTTTAGTAAACAGTGTCACCGGCACACGACGACCTTCATTCTCACGGATCAGGCCATCAACAATTTTGTGCATATAATGCAAAGAAAATTCCCGATAATCCCGCCCCGTCAATACTCCCCCCCAAGTATCGAAAATCATTACAGACTGAGCGCCTGCTTTAATCTGAGCATTGAGATAAAGAATAACGCTGTCTGCCAGCTTATCCAGCAACAAATGCATTACGGTAGGTTCGGCGTACATCATTTTTTTAATTTTAGTGAATGCTTTACTGCTGCCACCTTCCACCATATAAGTCGCCAGTGTCCACGGGCTACCGGAAAAGCCAATCAAAGGAACCTGCCCCGCCAACGCTTTACGAATCGCACGTACTGCATCCATCACATAACCCAGTTCCATTTCCGGATCGGGTACTGGCAGCTTTTCCACATCAGCACGACTGAAAACAGGAGATTTAAAACGAGGCCCTTCACCTGCTTCAAAATAGAGTCCCAGTCCCATAGCATCAGGAATGGTGAGAATATCAGAGAAGAGAATCGCCGCATCCAGCGGATAACGCCGCAAAGGTTGTAAAGTAACTTCACAAGCGAGTTCAGTGTTTTTACACAAAGAAATAAAATCACCGGCTTCAGCACGAGTAGCTTGATACTCAGGTAAATAGCGGCCAGCCTGGCGCATCATCCAAACAGGTGTAACATCAACGGGTTGACGTAGTAAAGCTCGCAAATAACGGTCGTTTTTCAGCTCATTCATGACAGGCTCCATCTATTTATTGGCCGCAATATAATCTGACTACAATGATTAGACGCCATTGTAACATGATAGGTAGATCTCTCCCGTTGAATTGCGCAACTGTACATTATGTATTTCGGCACAGAGCAACCGTATCTTCAATCAGCCGACGGGCAATAGTATTGTGTGGCGGAATCAATGGCAGTTGATCATAGTGATACCAACCTGCGCTAATTAGCTCTTTCGGATCATGACGGATCTCACCACCGCCATAATCAGCCAGAAATGCCATCATCAATGAATGAGGAAAAGGCCACGGTTGAGAAGCCACATAACGTAAGTTGCGAATTTTAATATTACTCTCTTCCATCACTTCACGGGCCACAGCTTCTTCGAGTGTTTCACCGACTTCAACAAATCCCGCAAGAACTGTATATATGCCTCCACGATGACGTTGGTGTTGAGCCAGCAAAATATGATCATCCCGACGAATACCGACAATAATACAAGGTGCAATCTGCGGATAATAACGTTCATGGCAGTGATGACACAAACAAGCCCATTCATTAATACTATGATGCATTTCACTACCGCAATAACCACAATATTGATGAGAGCGATAAAATTCCGCCAATTGCACTCCCCGGCCAGCTAATTGAAATAAACCGCGCTCACTTGAAATAATGTTTCGTAAAGAAACCATATTTGCAGCCATTTTCTGACGAATAAGCCAAACTTTCTCACCTTGCCACTCACCAATAGGCAAGGCTATTTTTCCTTGCAGAGACCATTGATTTGCCATTCCAAAAGGTAATTCTCCTTTAGGAAGCCAAATACGATTCTCGTCACTGATAACCCACCAGCCCCGTTCTATATCTGTTACTTGTTGTTGAATCATCATTATGGGATCTTAATTTATTATACATATCTGTATAAATCATACGCTTTTTAATCAAAAAAGCGTGCTTTATTACTATTGCCATATACCATATGGCTCGATTTAACTGTAATAAGCGTTATTCTCAACTATCAATATACTTTGACCTGAGGAACACAACACCATGTCACAATTGCTTGCCGTGTTTGATCTGGATGACACCTTAATTTCCGGGGATTCCAGCGCTATCTGGACAGAGTTTTTATGGGAAAAAGGGATCATTACTGATCCAAGTTTTATCGAAGCAGATAAAAAAATGATGGCTGATTACAACGCTGGTTCACTGGATATGAGTGGTTATCTGGCATTTAGCCTGCAAACACTGCATCAAATTCCACAAGAACAAGTTGATCTTTGGCTGACTGAATTTATTAACGAAAAAATCAAACCTCGATTTTATCCGCAAGCCAAAGCGCTTATTACTGAGTATCAACAGCAGCAAGTCCCAGTGATGATCATCTCAGCCACAGTTTCTTTTATTGTGAAAAAGATTGCTATCGAATTGGGCATTCACACTGCTCTGGGCATTGATATGGTGGTGGAAAATGGCTGTTATACCGGCCAAATAGACGGTATTGCGACTTTTCGTGAAGGGAAAGTCAAACGAATAAAACAGTGGCTGGAACAACAAAATAATTATCCTGAAATTATTCGTTTTTACAGTGATTCAATTAATGATCTACCAATGTGTCAATTTGCCGATGAGGTAATTACGGTCAATGCCGATACCCGTTTAAAAACCCAAGCACAACAACATGGCTGGAAACAATTAACCTGGTCACTGTAAATACTTTCAATCAGTAAGGGTTGTAGTTTTCACAATCCCTTCTATACTACTGCTTACTTTCTTGTCGGAGTGCCTAGCGTAAGCTGTCTTATCGCAGCATACACAGGCTGAGACCGTTAATTCGGGATCCGCGGAACCTGATCGGGTTAATACCTGCGAAGGGAACAAGAGTAATCAACCGCTGTCAGCCCACCCAATTTTTCACGGGTCTGTCCAGCCATCAATTATTACTCCTGCGAGCTCCAGACAAGCAACTTTCCCAATAACACAGTTAGGAATTTGCTATGTCTCATAATAATGTTATCCCTACAACCGATATCTCGCCAAAACCCAATCCGGCACGCCCACGTAAAGCACAACGCGATGCTGCTCAAGAATTTATTAATTCTATTCAAGGAGTGACATTCCCAAATTCACGACGAATTTATCTTCAAGGTTCCCGCGACGATATCCAAGTTCCAATGCGTGAAATCCAGTTATCACCTACTTTAATTGGCGGCACCAAAGAAGAACCTCAATATGAAGAAAACGAAGCCATCCCGGTTTATGATACTTCCGGCGCTTATGGCGATCCTGATGCCAAACTGGATGTACATGTTGGGTTAACCAAACTACGCCAACCGTGGATCGCCGAACGCCAAAATACTGAACCTGTTGCTACCCTCAGTTCTGATTTTACGCAGCAGCGCCTAACGGATGCCGGTCTCGATCATTTGCGTTTCAATCATCGCCCCCATCCATTAAAAGCCCGTAAAGGCAAATGCGTTACTCAACTGCACTACGCCCGTAAAGGCATCATCACACCGGAAATGGAATTTATCGCACTGCGGGAAAATATGGGACGCGAACGTATCCGCGGTGATGTGTTACGCCAACAACATGCTGGACAAAGTTTTGGCGCTCAGTTGCCAGAAAATATCACGCCAGAATTTGTCCGTCAGGAAGTCGCAGCCGGTCGGGCAATTATTCCCGCCAATATTAATCACCCTGAATCAGAACCGATGATTATTGGTCGCAATTTTCTGGTGAAGGTTAATGCCAATATCGGTAACTCTTCAGTCACCTCTTCTATTGAGGAAGAAGTAGAAAAGTTAATCTGGTCTACTCGTTGGGGTGCAGATACGGTCATGGATCTCTCTACTGGCCGTTATATCCACGAAACTCGCGAATGGATCTTACGTAACAGCCCGGTTCCCATCGGTACAGTCCCTATTTATCAGGCGCTAGAGAAAGTCAATGGCGTAGCGGAAAATCTCACCTGGGAAATATTCCGTGATACCTTGTTGGAACAAGCAGAACAAGGGGTAGATTACTTCACCATTCATGCCGGTGTATTACTGCGCTATGTACCGATGACAGCCAAACGCCTCACTGGAATTGTCTCCCGCGGTGGTTCAATTATGGCGAAATGGTGCCTGTCTCATCATCAAGAAAACTTCCTCTACCAACATTTCCGTGAAATTTGTGAAATCTGCGCCGCTTATGATGTTTCCCTATCATTGGGAGACGGCCTACGCCCCGGCTCTATTCAAGATGCCAACGATGAAGCGCAGTTTGCAGAACTACACACATTAGGTGAACTGACCAAAATTGCCTGGGAATATGATGTTCAGGTGATGATCGAAGGTCCCGGACATATTCCTATGCAGATGATCCGCCGCAATATGACGGAAGAATTGGAACATTGTCACGAAGCCCCTTTCTATACCCTTGGCCCACTCACAACAGATATTGCACCCGGTTATGACCACTTCACTTCCGGCATCGGCGCAGCTATGATCGGCTGGTTTGGCTGCGCCATGCTCTGTTATGTAACGCCAAAAGAACACCTCGGTTTGCCAAATAAAGATGATGTGAAGCAAGGGCTGATTACCTACAAAATCGCTGCTCACGCCGCTGATCTCGCCAAAGGCCATCCGGGCGCACAAATCCGCGATAACGCCATGTCCAAAGCACGTTTTGAATTCCGCTGGGAAGATCAATTTAATCTGGCGCTCGATCCCGATATCGCTCGCGCCTATCACGATGAAACCCTGCCACAAGCCTCCGGTAAAATTGCGCATTTCTGTTCTATGTGCGGGCCTAAATTCTGTTCTATGAAGATTTCTCAAGAAGTACGCGATTACGCCGCCTGCATGGAACAGATGTCCGAAGCATTCCGCGCCCACGGTGGCGAGTTGTATCACAGCGTAGAGGATGTATCCCATGAACAATCAGCCTAACGCGCCATTCGCCCCAACTGAACACAGATTAGGGCTGTATCCGGTCGTGGATTCGCTAGAGTGGATTTCCCGCCTGTTACAGGCAGGCGTCGCCACAATTCAGTTGAGAATTAAGGACCTATCAGAAGATCAGGTGGAAGAAGATATTAAGCAAGCCATTATGCTCGGTCGCCAATACAACGCTCGTCTGTTTATTAACGACTACTGGCGACTGGCAATAAAGCATGGCGCTTATGGTGTCCATCTGGGGCAAGAAGATTTAGCGATCGCTGATCTGAGCGCCATCCAAAAAACGGGATTGCGGTTAGGCATCTCTACCCACGACGAACAAGAGTTAGCGCTAGCAAAATCTCTGCGGCCGTCTTATATCGCTCTCGGCCACATTTTCCCAACCACGACCAAAGAGATGCCATCTACCCCACAAGGACTGGAAGCACTGAAACTACAGGTAGAAAACACACCAGACTATCCCACTGTCGCCATCGGAGGTATTTCTCTTGAACGCGTACCGGATGTCATTGCAACCGGAGTCGGCAGTGTGGCGCTGGTGAGCGCAATTACTAAAGCAAAAGATTGGCGTCAGGCAACTGCACAACTGCTTCATCTGGTTGAAGGCATTGAGTTGAAGGGATAGAGAGGTTCTTATGCTGAATGATCAAGAATTTATGCGTTACAGCCGACAACTGTTGCTCGAAGATATTGGCCCGGAAGGGCAGGAAAAACTGAAATCCAGCCGCGTACTGATTGTCGGACTGGGCGGGCTAGGCGCTCCCGCCTCTCTCTATCTGGCCGGAGCAGGTGTGGGAACAATTTATCTCGCTGACGATGACCAATTACACATCTCCAATTTACAACGGCAAATACTTTACCGCACCGAAGAGATCCCTGCCGCAAAAGCTGAACTTGCAGCCAATCAACTCAATGCATTGAATCCGCTGATAAAAACAATGGTCCTTAATCAACGCCAGAATCTGGAATCTCTGACAACAATCGTGAAGCAAGTCGATCTAGTTCTCGATTGTAGTGACAATATGACAACCCGCCACGCGATCAATGCTGCTTGTGTGGCAACGCGAAAACCATTAATTAGCGGTAGTGCTGTCGGTTTTAGCGGCCAACTTATGGTATTTGAACCCCCTTATCTTCATGGCTGCTATAGCTGTCTCTACCCTGAACAGGAAGAACCTCTACGAAATTGCCGAACTGCGGGGGTATTAGGTCCGGTAGTCGGTATTATCGGCACATTACAGGCATTAGAAGCCATCAAAATGTTAACTGGGCTTCCCTCTCCGTTAAGCGGCAAACTCCGACTGTTTGATGGTAAGCAGCAAAGTTGGAGCACACTACAACTTAACCCGTCGCAGCAATGCCCGATCTGCGGAGATATGGCATGAAAATTACGGTAAACGACCAGCCGATGGAGCTTATGGCTCCTCTGGCTATACAGCAATTGCTAGAACAACTTGAACAAACACAACCGGGAATGGCGCTGGCTATTAATCAAACCATTATTCCGCGTTCAGAGTGGAATACGCATCGAATTAATGATGGAGACAATATCCTTTTATTTCAGGCTATTGCTGGAGGTTGATATGTTAAAAATTGCTGATACGACTTTTAATTCCCGTCTATTTACCGGCACAGGCAAATTCGCCAATGCAAATTTAATGACTCAGGCTATAGCCGCTTCCGGCAGCCAGCTTGTCACGATGGCGATGAAACGTATTGATTTACAGAGCGGTAATGACGCTATTTTGGCGCCATTGCAAAAACTTGGCGTCAAATTACTGCCAAATACTTCTGGGGCCAAGACCGCAGAAGAAGCCCTGTTTGCTGCTCGTCTGGCCCGTGAAGCACTGGCGACCAACTGGATCAAATTGGAGATCCATCCTGATGTGAAATACTTATTGCCTGACCCGGTTGAAACCCTCAAAGGCGCAGAAATGTTGGTTAAAGATGGGTTTGTCGTTCTGCCATATTGCAGTGCTGATCCCGTTTTGTGTAAGCGTCTGGAAGAAGTGGGTTGCGCGGCGGTCATGCCTTTAGGCGCACCGATCGGCTCCAATCAGGGGCTACTCACCCGAGATTTCCTGCAAATTATTATCGAGCAAGCACAAGTGCCGGTGGTCATTGATGCCGGCATCGGTGCGCCAAGCCATGCATTGGAAGCGATTGAACTGGGCGCGGATGCCGTATTAGTCAACACTGCCATTGCCGTTGCGCGTAATCCAGTCAAAATGGCTCAAGCCTTCAAAATAGCGATTGAAGCGGGTGAATTATCCTATCAAGCTGGCCTGGCAAGTCCAAAACAACATGCTGTCGCATCCAGTCCACTGACTGATTTTCTAGGGGTGCTTTGATGATTCATCATCTGATGAGCGGTAATTTTAGTTACCGCTGGCAGCAATTGGACTGGGATGATATTACCCTTCGCATTAATAGCAAAACTGCGCAGGATGTTGAACGGGCATTAAGCAGTCACAAATTAAATCTGGACGATTTCATGGCCTTGCTATCTCCGGCAGCGAAACCCTATATCGAACCACTGGCACAACGGGCACAGAAACTGACTCGTCAGCGCTTCGGTAACACCGTTGGTTTTTATGTACCACTTTATCTCTCCAATTTGTGTGCCAATGACTGCACCTATTGCGGATTCTCAATGAGCAACCGCATCAAACGCAAGACACTGAATAAAGATGAAATTATTGCCGAATGTCAGGCGATTAAAGCGTTAGGCTTCGACAACCTGTTATTAGTCACTGGAGAACATCAGAGCAAAGTTGGTATGGATTATTTCCGCCGCTATCTGCCACTTATCCGCGAATATTTCAGCTCGATAATGATGGAAGTCCAGCCCATGACGCAGGAAGAGTACACAGAATTAAAAACTCTGGGGCTAGATGGTGTGATGGTTTATCAGGAAACCTATCATGAGCCAACTTACCTGTTGCATCATCTACGAGGTAAGAAACGGGATTTTCACTGGCGATTAGCAACACCTGATCGCCTTGGCCGTGCAAAAATCGATAAAATCGGTTTAGGAGCATTGATTGGCCTCTCTAGTCATTGGCGAACAGACTGCTATATGGTGGCGGAGCATTTATTCTTTCTGCAACGCACCTACTGGCAGAGCCGTTACTCTATTTCATTCCCTCGTTTGCGCCCTTGTGCTGGGGGCATAGAGCCAGCATCGCTGATGAGTGAAGCAGAACTGGTACAACTGATTTGTGCTTTTCGGCTATTTGCGCCAGATGTTGAGCTTTCTATTTCTACCCGTGAATCTCCATTCTTCCGCGATCATGTCATACCATTGGCAATCAACAATGTTAGCGCTGGTTCGAAAACCCAACCCGGTGGTTACGCAGATAGTAGCCACGAAGAATTGGAGCAATTTATGCCACATGATAACCGTTCTGTTTATCAGGTCGCAGACGTATTAATTAAAGCCGGGTTACAACCTGTCTGGAAAGATTGGGATAGCTATTTAGGTCGATAATCTAATTTTCTTTTTTGTTAAATAATTTGATTTTAAGTAGAAGCCTTTAATAGACAATAACGACAGAAAATAGGATTTAATATAACAAACTGTCTGGTTTCAATACCAGACAGTAATAAAGAAAAATACGATTTACAAGAAAATAATTGTCGTTTTAAATATCTATTTTGAATTTAAAATAAAAATTCACCTATATAGTTCTAACCAACATTATAAAATCTCTTTTCATCACAAATATTTTATTTCCGCATAACCATTTTATGCATAGTTAAAACTTAACTTTTAATATACAAATATATCACTTATCGACATACAAATTCTCTACATAAAACAAAAAAGCCCGTATTCTAATAATCATTAACTGAACAGTTTATTTTTCATAAATAACTTGATTTCCTGTTTTAAAAATAAAATTCCAATTTATACCAATAAATAATGAGAATAATAATCCATGTATACTGAATATATTGAAAATTACCCTCATTTGTTTTATTTTTATACCAATTTACTCAAATTACAACTCACCACCAATAAAAAATACAATTGAGTATTATCCTATTATTGATAAAGTGCCCCCCCGAAAAACAAAGCGCTTAAAGAAATTAAATTTATTTCTATTTACTTAAAAAGGACTAATATATGAACGTACAAGAGATCCTGAATAACGAAGATTATTCTGATAACAAGAAAAACTCTCATAAAGAACTGGTTAACGGTTCATTCGAAGAAGGATATAACGGCTGGAGAATCCCCGCCCCTGAATCAGTAGAAATCTTATCTGAAAATGGCATTCACTTTATCAGAATTCAAAGTGTTACTGGTTCTGGCGTCATTGATCAAATTATAGAAGGATTAGAACCCAACACTAAATATAAACTAACAGCTACAGCTCGCGTATCAGCAGAATGGGCCTCATCAGCTTATTTTGGTTTACAGAGTCGCACCGATGGCCCTAATTCTTTTGCTGTGAACAGCACCGATTTTACAACCGGTTCGGTAGAATTAAGTACAGATCAAGAGGGACTTTTACGCGTTTATTTATTGAAAGACCAAGTTGGCCATCGCCCAGATGGAGAAACCGCTGACTTTACCGGTTTTGTTTTAGAAAAAGCCTAAATATTTAACTTCGAAGTAGTTTGAAATTAAAACACACTCGGAACAAGGAAGCTCCGGGTGTTTTAATATTGGTTGAAAAAATAAAATCATAAATTAATATTTTAATTGAAATATAGTTCAATTATTTTAAAATAAATTCCCATCAAAATAATTTAGCCGTCTCATTTATTTTCACATTAATTATCACAAACTTAATATTTAATCAAAAAACATGATTGAATATTTTTTCATTATTGATAAAGTGTTTACAGGAAAAAATCATTAAGCAAAATTAAATTTAATTGTTATTCATTTAAAAGGACGAATATATGAATATAAAGAAAATGCTACATAGAGTAGATTATTCTGATGCAAAAAACGCCAATAAAGAACTGATTAATGGTTCATTTAACGAAGGATATCATGGCTGGAGAATCCCAACCCCTGAAACTGTAGAAATCTTATCCGAGAATAGCATTAACTTTCTTAGCATCCAAAACTATTCCAGCTCTGGTGTCATTGATCAAATTATAACAGGGTTGGAACCTAACGTTAAATATAGACTGACGGGTACAGCACGCTTATCGACTCAACAAATACCACAAAGGGCCTTGCCCGCTTATTTTGGCTTACAGAATCGCACATTTGGCCCTGAATCCTTTACTGTAAATAGCTTCAATTTTACGACTGGCTCAGTTGAATTAAATACAGATGAAGAGGGACTTTTACGTGTTTACATGCTGAAAGACCAATTTATAGAACTTCCAGAAGAAGCAACTGCTGACTTCACGGGTTTTATTCTAGAGAAAACCTAAGCATTTAACTTAATCCGAATTCTGTTCAAGCCGTCACCGAAAAATCATCTTCCGAATAGAAAACTTTCAGTGATGGCTTCTTCCATTTAAGGCAATAAGCAATCAAACCACCTAAAACGGTCAACATAAATCCTGTTATACTTCGGTGGCGAGAATGCGCTATTTGAGAAATAGTTTTTAATTGCCCATTAATCGTTTCGATGATGAAACGCATTGATAACATTATCTTATCCCACTCAGCCAGCAGCTGGGTTTTCATATTTTGGCGCTTTTAGGTGACAAAAGTGACACCTGTTTTGCCTAAATCGTCTGCCAGTTCCTGACTAAGATAACCTTTATCGCCGTAAAGCAAACCCGTTAATTTTGTTGTTAATTCGCGAACAGGTTCCCGATCATCCACATTACCGGCCATGATTTTAAGCGCCAGAATTTCACCCTAGTGATTGACAACCCGGTGTAATTTGAAACATCCCATTGAATTTTTTCCACGCTTTTCTATCCCGGCAAAGACCTTATTCCGGGGAATGCGAATGTTATGGCAGACACTCAAACTCGTGGAATCAATAAAAGCAATGCCTGTGGGTTTTCCTTTTAATTTAGTCAGATAGCTGCATAGTGGTGCCAAAACGGAAGGGGCCACACAGACAAAACGGAGATAGCTGAGCAAGGTGGAAAAATCATTGTGGTGATATTGACAAATGTGTCCTAGATAAAAATTTTCAAAGTCCCGGTAATGTGGCAGATGGAAAAGGATCAAAATGGTTATGATTTCACTGGGATACATGTGACCTTTTCGGCGGCGTAAACGATGCCAGTTATCGAGACAAAATTGCTCCCATTAAGGGATGAAAAAACGGCAAAAATCATCGACATCACAGAAAATTTCAACTAAGTTGTCCATATCCTGTTCCTCCTTGGAGCTGTTTCGGCATACACTAAAACACTGCTCCCGGAACAGACTTCATGTCAATTTCTTATCCAGAATTCGGGTTAATTAGACTAGAGTTAGAAATAAAGATAGAGAAAAGAATAAAATGAGCAAAGAATATACAGAACAATATCGATATGTTATTGGTACACTAGGCGAAAGCTGGATCGATCCTACAGAAAAAAAATCTCGTGGAAAATTAGACATAATAATAGAAGAATTCAGAGATGAGAATGGTAACAAACGATATGCACCGATAAACATAGAAGAACACTTCTGCGACACAGAGAAAGTCTTCATTACAGGCCCATTCGATGAGTTAGAAAGAAAATACGAGCCACATCAGCTATTACTCGCGGAGGTTACACGCGCGAATAAATCCGAAGCTAATCAACAAAGTCATATAGCTTATTATAAAGCAGTGCAACTAATTAAGAATACAGATCTACTTGAAGTATTATCTGCCCATAATGATTTCAATCCAGATGAACCAATTTTGCACTTAGCTCACACTCCTTCTACAAATCTCATTATGCTTTCAACCAATATAGATGGTGAAAATTTTATTCAAGGACCATTTGCTTACGATATAACCGAGCAAGGCGAAGATGGATATAAAGTAAACCTACGTTATCCAACTACCCCGTTACCTGGCAAGATCTTGGGTGATCACATGATCGGAAAATTAAAGCGAGAGCTATGCGAAGAGCAACTCATCGACGTTACTTTAAGGCAAAGATTGACGGTATTTCTAACTAATGTAACTCAATTTATCAATAAGCTTACACCTAAAGATCAGGTTGATATCATAGATGCTGAAACTTTGATTCTCAACTATGTGGAGCCATTATTAAAAGATTCTATATTCCGAGCAGATGGTGGACGACTAACAAAAAAAGGTATTGAAGTACTGCGCAAGAATGTAAAAAGTGGACGTCAATTTAAAACAGAACAACCTAGATATTTACGTACTGTAGGGTTACTTGCCGAAACTGCTGAATTTGATTCAAATATGACAAAACTCAAAGATGAGTTACTGAGAATGCCAGAAGGCCAGCGTTTCTTAAATGAATTTTTGACAAAAAATGAGGCTGCTTTCTATGAAAAGTACAGAGCAAATCATCTTCAACATATTGAACAAGAAGCCAATATAAGACGTGTTGAAGTTGAACGATTAGAAAATAAAAAACAATCTCTTTCAGACGAACTAAAATCCATAGCACAGCAGAAAAGTGAAAAAGAAAATGAGCTTCGTCAAATGGAGGAAAAGAGAAAAACAGAATTAGAAGAACAAGTGATGCAAGAGCTCAAAGACCGTCATACTGAACTCCAGAGAGAAATTGCTAATAGAGAACTACTTTTGTCAGACTTGAAAGCACAACATTCAAATTACGAAACTCATCAAGAGTTACTAGATGCAATAGAAGAAAAAAGAAACGAATATCGTACTATTGATAGGATGGTACAAGAAAGCGAAAATTCGCTTGAAAATGTAAAAACCCAAATCAAAGAATCTTCTGCGAAATTGACAGAGCAGTTTGTCAATATCAAAGCTGGATTCGAAGCTATGACACAACCAAATAAAACATCCAAAACTAAATGGGATTTTCGCTCTCCTAAAGCTAATCGCTTGGACACAACGAATAAAGTAAAGGCTCAACAAGAATACCTTGAGGAATTGGACAAGGCATTATGTAGTTATAGTAGGCATCTTGATCCTGAGCAACTAATTAATCTTGTAACTACGCTAGCACAAAACCAGTTTACTATTTGTTCCGGTTTACCTGGAACGGGGAAAACTAGTTTGATTAAGCGACTAGGCCAAGCTATGAATCTTGGATACAGACAGCACACAATCTCAGTATCAAGAGGGTGGATGTCTTCAAACGATATATTGGGATACTACAATAGCCTCGCAGGCTCCTATCAACCAGCAGCAACGGGTCTTTGGGAATTATTATTAACAATGCAGGACGAAAACCCCGAAGAAGTAACGCCTTCTATACTACTCTTAGATGAAATGAACCTAAGCTCCCCAGAACACTATTTTAGCAATTTCTTGGATTTAGCTGACGGTGAAAGTAGGAGAGAAATTTTTACGGGTTATCCTGAGAAAGAGCGAATTATTGTACCAGATTATATCCGCTTTGTAGGCACAGTAAATAGTGATGAAACAGTACAGCCACTATCACCAAGAATGCTTGATCGTGCGGCAGTAATACCTTTCGATGACCTAATAAGTGAAATATATTTAGAAAATACTAGCTCTAAAAAGGACATTACTATGGAACCAGTTTCTGCGATAGATTGGTTATCTTTATTTGAAGGAAAAGGAACCCGACTTTCCGGTGAAGCTCATTCAATTATGAGTGAAATTACCAGTATTCTTGAGGATGACCATGAAGAGCTAGGAAAACGAATTCTTATATCTTACCGCAAACGTCGTTTAATTTCTAATTTTGTAGAAGTGGCTGGAGCTCTATTAGTTGAATACGAAGGCCAAATCACCGCGCTAGATCGCGCTATTCTTCAACATGTTTTACCTAGTTTAAACGGCTATGGAGATAGTTTTGCTGAACGACTGAAGCGCCTGCATTCCGCATTAAAAAAACATGGTCTTAATATGTCAGCTAAGCACCTTCGCAAAATTATTTTAGAAGGTGAAGAAGCCCTCAATAGCTATCGCTATGTAGTTTAAAAAGGAAAAACAATGTTGGATTTAACCCTTGAGGTCAATCCTGGGCGCACTTTTAAAGGTTTCGCTTGCGAATTAATTAGTAAAGGGAATGCAATTCATGGTGATTGGTCAATACCTGAAGATGCCCAAATAGGAATTCAACTGATAGTACGTGATAAAGCCCTAGAGTTTGGAACTCCAATATTGTATATCGGTGACGTCGTTCATGAGATGTCATTAACTACATCAATAGATGATAAACAAAATTGGTGTGTATTGTTTGATGAAGATCAAACCGTTGGGAAGCCATTTTATAATTTTGTAGGTAGAAGCGAAATAATTTTGGCATTTCAAAAAATAGATATTCGGATTAGGAGCTTAGTTAATATCCAAGCTAACTTAGTAAACGCAGAGCTAGCTGAAAGTATGCTTAAGTATTTATATACCCATTATGCAAGTATAGTATCGCTATGTTTCTCTCGCTCAAGGGTTGATGGTAGCACTGGTAAAGGCAATGAAGATTCAATAACTCGTCTAATAGCAGAGGCTCAAAGTGGAATAGAGCTTTGTGAATCAGTATGGCCTGAATTGTTATCCAGAGTCCGGGAACAATGGGAGACTGAATTGCAAATAAAGCAAAAAACTTTACCAAATTCACCGCAGGGTGTTACCTGGCTTACTCAGCATCCAGAATTCATTCATTTTTGTCATCAGGAAGAACAAACGTTGAGATTGAGAGGCTATCCAACCAAGATCACACAAGGAGCCTGGGAAGAAACTATTCATAATAGAGATTTACTAGAAAATAGAATTATCCATGCCTACTTAGCACATCTTGAACAAAAACTAAGTAAAGCAAAAAAAGTATTGCTAACTGATTTCCTTGGAAGCAATACGAAAGATAATATTTCAGATTTTGGCGAATATATAAATTTAGATCATATTTTAAATAAATACCGACTTCCTATTTTAGAAGGGTTATCAAAAAATTTAGATAGTCTACTATCTCGCGTGAGATTTTTGCGTAAGAATCTGAATGCAGTCGTAAAAATACCTAAAGATTTAAAGCCTATTCCTCCAACTGTAACCCCTTTTGTTGCTCGAACACCTAGCTATCTAAAGGTATATGAAAAAATTGCTAGATGGTATGAATTCGGCAATATAGAAATAGGTATAGGGGATTTGCTATTTGGATTACGTCATTTGAGTACACTATATGAGTTTACTGTGTTAACACAGCTAATTTCAGCACTACGAAATACCGGTGCAAATTTACTCAAACAAGGTTGGCGTGATTACAGTGAGGCTAAATTCGGGGGGGAGGAAAAAATACGTCCTATAAATGCAATCAATAATTACTTCTATTTTTCACATGAATCACGAAGAATGGAAATAGAACTATTTTATGAGCCCAAGATCTGGACAAAACACAAAGCTCAGCCTGGTGATCCAGTGGATGTCTGTATCGAACATCAAGGCAAAGATTGGCAGTACCGAAGTCCTGACTATGTACTACGCATATGGATTGGGGGTAGTACCGAGCCAATACTATTAATTCTTGACGCTAAATTCTCATCGGACTACTGGATTAAGCGTGAAAAATTACCTGATTTAGTTAATAAATACCTACTTGGATTACATCAAAAAAGAAGCGATGGTAGTTATGGCCGTTTACCAATACAAGCTGTTTGGGCTCTCTACCCTAAAGGGCAAGCGGAAAAGGTAGATTTTTATGCGTCGTATCACTCAATCGGAGAGCGTGAAAGTATATTACCTTCGCTTGAAGGGATCCGAGTAAAACCCAATGAAGAGGCTCGCTTATCTATAATGCTTGATAAATTATTTCAACAGATTGAACAAGAATCACTCATAAAAAAAACAGAGCACCTATATAATAAACAATTACCATTCTTTATGCAGGAACCTCTTGAAATTTTAGGTAATCAATTGCACTAATCAAATATGTAGGGAGAATTTGCTCTACTTTAATTAAACACAGATGAAGAAGGACTTTTACGTGTTTACATGCTGAAAGACCAATTTATAGAACTTCCAGAAGAGGCAACTGCTGACTTCACGAGTTTTATTCTAGAAAGAGTTTAACCACCTGACCTTGATACATAACACCCGAAGCACATTGCCCCGGGTGTTTTAAAGCCTGTCTCAGTAGAGATAATTCTCCGAAAATAGCTCTATCTAACTTAAATCATGCAATGGTTTTTTTATTGGCGGCGTCAATTGGAAATCAGAAAATCGCACCTGTAATCCGTGCCGTTCTGGAGAACAACACATTGCACCAACAAAGACGGGTTGTTTATCTTCAAAAAAAGGAGACAACCTCAACAATGGCCACCGTAAACCATCAGTGGAATATTGCAGTCTTAAATATCCCTCTTCACGAGTCAAACGTAACCAGAATTTACTAGAATCTCCAGGAAATACGCCCATAGACCAATCAGAATGGTTACGTGTCAGTACACTGCCAATCGTGGCATGACCATCAGAATATTCAATTCCGCCTTTCAGCCAATGTTTCTCATCGACTAATAGCATGACTCCCGCTTGATCGTACAAATGTTCAAAACAGCCTTCAATACAGAGTTGAAAGGTGAAATCATCCTCAATATAACGCCCAAAAACATGACCATTATGACGTTCAAAGCCATACCATGTTCGTTGCCAAAAGTCAGTTTTATGATCTGTAGTGACATTAAGCCAGTCGCTTCCACATTGCCAATCAGATGGTTCATTAAGCCAATGATATTGTGACAAACCCATAGGAACTCCCTCTATTATCTTCCGCTAGAATCAATCAATTTATATCCTGCAAATAAGGAAATAGAGAGTAAAGCAATACAAGCAAAAGCGCCGTGTAATGTCACAATATGCGCTAATCCGCCAATGAGCGCAGGTCCCAACAAAATTCCTGAATATCCCATTGTCGAAACCGCAGCGACGGCCAGTGAATCAGGCATAATTTTCTGTTGACCAGAAGCGGTAAAAAGCATTGGCGCTATATTGGATAATCCGGCCCCGATCATCAGGAAAGAAAGCCCTAGCATTATTGCCGTTGATGCTGAGTAAATAAGGATAAACCCGGAAGTGGCCAATAAAGCACTGCTGATAAAAACCCGTCGGTGTCCATAAAGGGCAATGATCTTATCACCGAGAAAACGGCCCGATGTCATAGCAATAGCGAACAAGGTATAACCGATACCCGCCTGATGACTACTGATATTATGTACGCTGGTTAATAATATACCGCTCCAGTCTAACATTGATCCTTCCATGATATAGGCGACAAAACAGAGAAAGCCCAATAAAATCACGATCCCATGAGGCACAGCAAAGAATGGCGTATTACCCGCTTCGGCTTCGTTCAATAACCCATTCCATACCGGCAGTAGCAGTAAAATAATCAGTAATACCGCCATTGCCATCACCTGGAGAGGTGATATTCCCACAGATAATAATGCACTCACCGATCCTGCACCGGCGATCCCGCCCAAACTAAATAACGCATGAAAGCCAGACATAATTGGCCGCCGAGCCATTTTCTCGACCATGACAGCATGGATATTGACCACAACATCCATTGCGCCAATACCTGCGCCAAAGATAAATAAAGCGCAAGCCAACGTTAGCGGTGTCGGTAATATACTTAACCCTGGCAACATCACTAGCACGATCAAAGCACATAAAGTGAAAATTTGCCGGCAACCGAAACGTGCAGCTAACATGCCAGCCATTGGCATCATGATGAAAGAGCCTATACCAAACGCCAACATTAGCAGCCCCATAGCGCCATTATCAAGTTGCAGCCGTTCCTTAGCTAAAGGAATAAGAGGAGCCCAACTTGCAAGACTAAAACCAGCAATAAAAAAAGCGGCGCGCGTCGCCATAATGGGTTGTTTTACCAAAGAGATAATATTCTGATCAGACAACTCATGTTCCTTCTATATAAATAAAATGCCCTCCGCTATGACTAACAGAGGGCATATAAGTTACACAAAATTAATTTTAGAAAATTGCGGAATATCGGTCAGCGTCCCGATAATACGAGTTGCCTGTTGATACTGTTCCGCAACTGATAAAGCATGGGGCCAAGCATATACATAGGGAATACCTGCCTGCGTTGCTGCTGTAATCCCCAAATCAGTATCTTCAATCACTAATGTCTGATGAACATCCATAGACTTCAATTTCAACATAGCAAGATAGGGATCAGGATGAGGTTTCGTCCTCGCAACATCATCACCCGAGATTAAAGCCGGGCTTTCATTCAACTCCAGTAATCCAATATTTGCCAAACACACTTCCCGCGGCGCAGTAGAGACAAAGCCAAAAGGGATATTGTGCTGTTGTAAAACCGCTATCAACCGGGAAATCCCAGGCCGTAGGTAACTTTTAGACAGCTTATCTTTGTAAACCGAGACGATTTGCGCAGTGATCTCTTTCTGCTGTTGAGCTGGAACTCCAATATAATCTAACGTTTCTGCCAAACTCAGGCCAATAAGTTGCTGTGGTTGTATATGCTGTGTGTAGTCAGGAGCCAAATCACAAAGAACATCAAAGTGCAGTTGTTCACTGTCAACAATGACCCCATCGATATCAAAAATCACATTAAATCTATCCATGTGAAACATTCCATTATTTTAGATCGGAAATACGGATAAGCACTTTACAGTTCGGAGTAAACAGTGGTTTTTGAGTTTTGCACGCAATATCACAGCCAACAGTGAGAAAAGCCTGCAAGTAATCATTAAAATCAAAAACTTGGCTGACCAGACGACCGGCTGGAATAACACCATCACGGATCATGGTATAAGCACGCTCAAAACTGTTATTCAGAGAATCGATGGAACCAATCACTGAAAGGCTCTTATCAGCAATTTTCAAGATATCAAGATTGGCATGCTTATCTTTAAGCGCGACATTTAACAATTTTCCGCCAGGCGCCAAATGTTCAAAAATATATTCGGTTAACTGCCCGGTCGTATCCACACATAGATCGATAAGCGCTAATTTATCGCCATATTGTTGCGTCAATGCCTCATCAAAATCAGTATATAGCTCACATTCTGGCGGCAAATTTTCTTTGGCGAATTGAACACGACTTTCGTTTTTCTCGACCATGAAAGCCTTAACGCCTCTGGCATGTAAAGCCCAAATGTAGAGCATCCCCATTGGACCCGCGCCAGCTACCGCTGCACGAATATTAGTATGAGTAATACCCAGTTTATCAACCCCGGTCAGCGTACAACTGAGTGGCTCAGTCAGTGATGCCTCTTCCATACTGACATGATCATCCAGCTTTATCAGTGAACTCTCTTTAGCCAGATATTGCTCAGCAAATGCCCCGTCATAGGAAACCCCCGCTTCGGTTCCCAATTTTTTCTCGCAATGATTTGGACTGCCGGTCTGGCACATCCGACAATGCCCACAAGAATAGGTTGGATTGATGACAACACGGTCACCCACATTAAAACGCGTGATCCCCTTCCCTATTTGCGTAACAACTCCCGTTGTTTCATGGCCCAGCGTGGTCCCCGGAATAGCAACAGGATAAGATCCGGTGATAATCCCAACATCTGTACCACAAACGCCACACACCGCAATATCAACGACGACATCATCAGGCTCCACACAGCGTAACGGTTCAACATCCTGAATTTGCACATCCCACACCCGATTAAATTTAAGTGCTTTCATTACGCTACCTCCTTGGTATCCAGCATATTTAATGTCATATCAGCAAAAGTCAGATCAAGCTTATACAGAATTTCGTTTAAATGTTCCTGAGTACAAATCAACGGGGGACGAACTTTAAGCGCACGACCTTTACCATAACGAGAGCCGCGGATGATTAAATTATGAGAATTAGCGACTGCAATCGCTTGTGCTGCAAATTCTGGTGATGGCGTATCAAAGCCAAACATATAACCGACGCCCCTGACACCCGTAATTTCTGGGTATTTATGTTGTAATGTTAATAAGCCATCACGTAAATAAGCTTCATTACGTTGCACATTCTCCAGAACCTGTTCTTCTTCGATGATATCGATAATTTCGTTGAGCGCTGTTAATGAAAGAGGGTTAGCGCCTGATGTACTGGAATGTTCGAATGACTCTAATACATCTAATGAACTCCGCATCAGCACACCACCGGTAGGAATACCAATACCACCAGCGCCTTTAGCGAAAACAATAATATCGGGTTCTAATTCTTTGGCATAACCGGTTGAAGCGAAAAATGTCCCGGTACGGCCAAATCCAGTTTGTACTTCATCTGCGATAATAATAATGTCATGTTGATGGCAGATATCTCTGATCTTACGGAAAAAATCGACAGGGAAAACGTTATTTCCGCCGTTTCCTTGGATAGGTTCAATGATAAGACAAGCAATATTGTCATTTGAACCTAATTGAATAAATTGTTCCAAGTCAAAATATTGATTATGCTCTGTATTCGGTTCAAATTCTGACATGACGCTAGCAGGGGTCGGAATTTTTAAAGAACCATCAATATTGACATGGAAATCTTTAATCCTAAAAGCGTTACCAGAAATTTGCGCTGTAGCTAAAGACTGGCCATGATGAGCCAGAAAAAAAGAGATAACTCCTGAACGCCCCGTTGCTTTTTGCGCGATGCGAATTGCACATTCAACTGCCCCAGAACCGGAAACATCACGCAACCATATTCTATCAATGCCCTCTGGAGTATGTTTAACTAATTTAGCCAAAATATATTGTGACATTTCATGGGTATAAGCTGAACTTAGATGTGTACACCTATCGATCTGCTGTTTTAATTTTTCTGTTATTCTGCGATTAGTGTACCCAAGTGGAAGGTTAAATGTTCCCGAAGCTGCATCAATATACTTTTCACCATCTATTTCCAAGTAAGGACCGTTACCAACAAAGCGAGAAAGCATATCTTCAAACCGTTTTCCATTTTCCATCATTTCATTACCTTAGCTAATCATTTTTAACTACAAGAAAGCACAATAATCTTTAACAGGTAAGAGAATATTTACTAAAAATTAATTTAGATCAACAAAGAACATATAAAAACCCAAAAAACATTTAAAAAATTAAAGTATTTTGTATAAAATACATTATTATTTTGAATGATTTACTAATGGCATGCAGAACTGCTGATCTATCGGGTTATGACAAGAAATTCTGTTAGAAATCCTGCAAAACTGTACCCAAAATCTCTCATCTTCCGACTTTTGCGCTGATGATAAGAGCATTTATATCTCTCGTGGTTATTTTCTGACGGATGATAAAATGTCATGAAAGATTCTCGATAATTTCTGATTTGTCAGAAACAGTGTGCTTTTTTCATACTAAGAAGATAGTCAGACTCTCAACTAACATTAAAATACCCACACAAGCTAGTCGGTTTACACTGGTGAATAGCTCGTATAAAGTTCAGACTTTAAAAAAAGTAAAGGGTTCTGTCCGTGCGCGATCCTTGAACACACCGACTACAGCAAGATTTCTGATGTATCCAAGATCTTTGGTCGTACTAAGAAATTAATTGCACTGAGCTTATTTGCCAATAAAACCACCACCATTTATTAAAATATCAAAAGAACACACATGCGAAATTACATTCTTCTACTACTTAGCCTGGCGCTTTTTGGACCTTTGGGCGTCGATGTATTCCTGCCTACAGTCCCTGCCATCGCCGAGGATTTTAAAGTTAACAATGAAGTTATTCAGTCAACGATTTCTTTGTTTTTATTAATTATGGGGCTAGGCCAATTAGTCGCCGGGCCACTAGTAGACAAATTCGGCCGTCGGCCAGTGGCCTTAACGGGTATCACCTTATATATCATCGGTTCTGTGATTGCTGCGCTTTCTACTGTTCCCGAAATTTTTATTGCCGCGCGAGTTATTCAAGGATGCGCTGTCTGCTGTACCAGTGTCGTCTGCATTAGTGGTGTGCGTGATCGCCTAAACGGTGATGAGGCGGCCAAAGCCTATGGATTTATTAACGGTACGCTAAATATCGTTCCTGCCCTCGCACCGTTACTTGGCGGTATTCTGGCCGAAATGTTCAACTGGCGCGCGCCATTCTGGTTTTTGACTTGCTACTCGGTTATTACACTATTGATAATTGCTACCTGGTTACCAGAAACGCGCCCTGCCAACACCAAACCAATTCGCGGGCTACCGCTGAAACAATACTTTCAAATCCTTAGCAACGCCCAGTTTATGCATTTTGCCTTAGTTAATGCCGGCGTTATGGGAATAGTCGTTACCTATGTGTCATTTGCGCCAACAGTACTGATGATCGAAGGCCATGTTTCGCCGTTAGCATTTTCATTAATTTTTGGCGGCAACGGATTCTGGACGATGATCGCCTTCCTAACCGCAACGAAAATCATTCCCCGAATTGGCCGCCCTTCCTGCCTGCTGTTAGGCGCAATTCTAATGGCGCTGGCTAGCCTGGCTCTGTTTTCTGGTATCCACTTGCTGCCAAACGCCGTCAGCTATCACTGGTTAAGCTATATGTTGCCGGTTTCTTTAGCCTGCACAGGTATGGCATTCGTTATGGGGCCTGCGACCAGTTATGCACTGGAACCTTATTCTGACGAAGCCGGCGTCGCTTCCGCACTGATAGGATTCGTCCAGATGGCTATCGGCTCCGCCCTATCGCTCATCGCTATGGCGTTACCCTTTGCGCTCAAACAGTCACTCGTGTTAGTCATGCTACTCGGCACCACGCTAATCCTGTCAGCACACATAGTCAGTCGTAACCTGAAAGGACGGGTAGTTTCACTAGGATCTTAAAATATCCGTCAAACACCTAATCCCATCATCTGCATCAGTTGCTGTGCTTGCTGAATCGCCTCCTGGCGATTCGCAATCCCTAGCTTCTGATACAGATTCCGTATATGCGTCTTGATCGTTGTCGTCGCTACATCTAACTCTGCGGCAATCTGATCGTTGCTATAGCCTGAGTAAATTAATCCCAACACTTGCCACTCACGCTGCGTAAGCGGACTATTGCGAATAAGCTCTGGAACATCAGGATGCGTTAGCAACTGTGTGACAAAACTTTCATCAAAATGGGCGAATTTATGACGATGTTGACGGTTGACATCCCGCAAAATACGCTGCGCCCGATGCAACTCCAGTTCAGACAAGGTATTGAGCTGAATAAGTTGACGTAACTGTTGGGCCATCAACTCACCTTCAATGACAAAATGGCTGATAAATCCTGTGCGGTTAGCCAGAGACAATGCCTCAATGAGCGCACTCTGCGCTTCGCTTTTGCGTCCGATATGCCAGTAAAGCAAGTTACACAACAGTAAATTACGGTTCAGATCGCTAATTAATTGCAATTTTCTCGCATGTTGATTCAGTGTATCCAAAATGGACTCAGCCTCATCATACAAACCAAGCAGAATCTGAGCACGAGCAATATTGCGCCACTGGCCCTGATTAAAATGATTACTGACGCTTTCTGGCCGCTCAGTCTGCGCCAACCACCGAATAGCGGCGCTTTTGTCGTCCATATTCTGCCAAATGATGACTCGCAGTTTGTCAGTATTCGTGCGCCAGTCTCTGTGATACTGCCCATTATTTAACAGGTTTTCACAACGCGCCAGATAACGGCGAGCGTTATCAATATCTCCTCTGGTCAAAGAGCATTTAGCCAACTGGGTTAGACACTGCAACTGCTGTTGAGGTTGGAAGTTAGACAACACTTCCAACCCACGACGCGCTGCATCTTCGGCTTCATCAAGACGAGACCAGCACCACAAAAGCTGTGAACGAATACGCAACAAAAATTCATGCATCGGCAACTGTTCCAAATGCTGTTCACGAATCAATTCAAATGCTTTGTTCTGCGTCTCATAAGCCGTCTGCAAATATCCCTGAGCCAGTAAAATCTCACTTTGCTGCAACAGCGCCCACAACGCATAGTGGTGAACATGGAAACGACGCGCAAGCTGCTCAGTTTGTTGCATCCGCGTCAAGGCATCAGCCAACTCACCTCTACAATGCAATACTTCGCCTTCCACGGAAGTCGCAACAATACAACTGTATTCATTCTGAGGAAGCAGTGCCGCCAAAGCTTGTTTCGCCAACTTATCCGCCATCTCCGGCTTGCCGCTGTTCATCGCCACCTGAGCTCGTAAAGCGTCAAACTCAGCCAGTAGATCCGATTCAATCGCGATTTGTTTCTGTTGTAGCGCCTGTTCCGCCTGATTTAACAGTGTATTGACCTCTGAATAACGATGTTGGCTTTGGGCCAGCCAAGCCTGGAGCAGCACCAGACGCGGACTCTCCAATAGCTGCTCATAAGGCAGCGCATTCATACACTCTTCTAACAGCGATAATTCACTATGGTTAAACAGCGACCAAGCATGCTGCAACAAAATATCGCGTAGCATGGTAGTATCACCCGCTGCTAAAGCATGATGAATCGCCTCGCCCGGATACCCCTGCGCCAGCCAACCTTCTGCGGCTGCACGGTGCAACTCCGGCAATTGCAACGCCATTTCCCACTGACAGCGTTGACGTAGAAATGAAGCAAAAAGCGGATGAAAGTTAAACCATTCGCCAGAGTCATCCATACGCTGGATAAACAACCCTTGACGTTCGATTTCTTCGAGACGCTGCTGACCATTCTCTTCGCCGGTTAGACGAACAATCAAACCATCATTCATGGAGCGTAAGATAGAGCTGCGCAACAAAAATTCGCGCGTTGAACTATCCACCTGATTGAGTACCTCATCCACCAAATAATCGGAAAGATGGCTGGCATTAATGCCCGACAAGCGTTTAGCCGATAGTTCAGCGGCATCACACGACTGCCGCGCTGAAAGCGCGATAAGCTGGAGCGCCGTTGCCCAACCCGCAACTTCATTGCATAGGCGCTTACAATCGTCGGCATCAAGGGATGTGGTTAAACGTTTATCAAAAAATTGCTGCGTTTCTTGATAATCAAAAGCCAATTGCTGACTGTCAATTTCCAGCAATTGCTCACGCACGCGCAGATTAGCCACCCCAAGAGAAGGCAGATTACGCGACAAGATGGTTAACGTCAGATTCTCAGGCTGGTGACGCAGGAAAAACCGCATCGCCTCATGAATAATGTTATTTACAATCAAATGGTAATCATCAATCACCAGGAAAATGGGCCGCCGCCACTCACTCAGTTCAATAAATAATTGAGCGAAAAGCGCGGGTAAATTGGCATATTGATGTTTTTGGGCCAACACTTCACTTTTAACACAGTGTCCCTGCGTCGCCTGCTGCAACGCCGCGATAAGATAGCTGGCAAAACGTTCCGGCTGATTGTCGCTCTCATCCAAAGAATACCATCCCAGACTATCCTGCCCGGCAGCCCACTGAGAGACCAATGTGGTTTTGCCGTAACCAGCGGGGCTAGTTATTAGCACAAGACGATAGTTAGACGACTCATTCAGTCTGACTAACAGGCGTTTACGCAAGACCGTATTATTCAGACGAACAGGACGACTCAGTTTTGATGGGATAAGCATTAATTTCCGTAATTTCCGTGCTCAAATAAGAAGCAATAAGTGAAACCTGCGCCGAAACCATGAGTAATATTAATTATACCCTATGGATTTCAAGATGCATCGCGACGGCAAGGGAGCGAATCCCCGGGAGCATAGATAACATAACTATGTGACCGGGGTGAGCGAGTGCAGCCAACAAAGAGGCAACTTGAAAGATAACGGATATAGATGATTTATTTCACGGTCCGTAATAACGTCATCAATCAGCCCAACCAAATTTAGTGAAATAGATGGCTTTTGCAAATATGTTTGCGAACCCCATAGCATTAAGTTGCGCACCCTATCACATTCCTGAATAGCAAATTCCATTTTCTACGTATAAGTTTTGGAAGCGATTGGCAAATTCACCTCATCAGTTCTCAACAAGAAAGTGGACTCAACGGGCGCAAAAATGATGCGAAATAAGGTTATTGGCTACGCCCTTCTACTCCTCCCTGACTAATACCTCTCCAGGATGATGCTTTAGATCCTGAGAGCATTCAGCATAGTGTCTAAATTTTCCTTTTCAGTTACAGGATGAAGACTCCATGCAACAGTCAAGATTAGATAAAGCCCAGTTTCAGGCTGCGCTGACACGTCAATGGCAGCGCTTTGGCCTCGGTTCAGCACAGGAAATGACCCAACATCAATGGTGGCAAGCCGTTAGCGCAGCGCTGTCAGAATTGTTGCCCGCATGCCCTGTCATCAACCATACCGACCAACAACGCCATGTGAACTACATCTCTATGGAGTTTCTGATTGGCCGTTTGACCGCAAGCAATCTGCTTAACCTTGGTTGGTATGAAGACGTTCAGGCTTACCTGGCAGAAGAAAATATCATTCTAAGCGATCTTCTGGAACAGGAAACCGACCCTGCTTTAGGCAACGGTGGATTGGGACGGCTTGCCGCCTGTTTTCTAGACTCTATGGCAACCGTCGGTCAGTCAGCAATTGGCTATGGTCTGAATTATCAATACGGCCTGTTCCGCCAATCCTTTGAACAAGGGCAACAAATTGAAGAACCAGACAATTGGGAACGAGAATCCTATCCTTGGTTCCGTCACAACGCTCAGTTAGATGTTGAGGTTAATTTTGGCGGCAAAATCGTCATAACAGATGATGGACGCGAAACCTGGGCGCCTGAATTCACCTTGATTGGAGAAGCTTGGGATCTACCGGTCATTGGTTATCGCAATGGTGTTACTCAACCATTACGCCTGTGGCAAGCAACCCATGCTGCGCCATTTGATCTCGACAAATTCAACGCCGGACAGTTTCTGGCGGCGGAGCAGCAAGGTGTTGACGCCGCTAAGTTAACAAAAGTTCTCTATCCGAATGATAATCATCAAGAAGGCAAACGCCTGCGCCTGATGCAACAATATTTCCAGTGCGCCTGCTCCGTCGCAGATATCCTGCGTCGCCATCATCTGGCGGGCCGCAAAATAGAAGATCTGCCTAAGTATGAAGTTATCCAGCTTAACGATACCCATCCAACGATTGCCATCCCTGAAATGATGCGCATTCTGCTGGATAAACACCTGATGAGTTGGGAAACCGCATGGGAGATAACCAGCCATACTTTTGCCTATACCAACCACACCCTGATGCCAGAAGGTTTGGAACGCTGGGATGAGGATCTGGTCAGCCACTTGCTGCCACGCCATTACAGCATCATTAAAGAAATTAACTACCGGTTTAAAAAGCTGGTGGATACAGCCTGGCCTAGCGATCAAGCCGTATGGGAAAAATTAGCTGTACATTATGACCATCAGATACGGATGGCGAATCTTTGCGTCGTCGCGGGCTTTGCCGTAAACGGGGTAGCCGCGCTGCATTCACAGCTCATCGTTAAGGATCTGTTTCCTGAATACCATCAACTATGGCCGAATAAGTTTCTCAACGTGACCAATGGCGTTACCCCACGTCGCTGGCTCAAACAGTGTAACCCGGCACTGTCAGGACTGCTTGACCGGACGCTTAATCGCGAATGGGTTAACGATCTTGATGCCCTTAAGGCACTCGAACCCTATGCAGATGACGCCGCTTTCCGCGAAGAGTACCGAGCTATCAAACAAGGCAATAAGATCCTGTTATCCAATTACGTTAATAAAGTGATGGGGCTCAAGCTAGATCCAAACGCCATTTTTGATGTGCAAATTAAACGCTTGCATGAATATAAACGTCAGCATCTGAACCTGTTGCATATCCTATCGCTCTATAAACAAATTCAGGAAAATCCGGCGCTGGATATCGTGCCACGTGTATTCCTGTTTGGCGCAAAAGCCGCGCCTGGCTACTATCTGGCAAAAAACATTATCTCTGCGATCAATCAGGCTGCGGAGAAAATTAACAACGATCCGATCGTTCGTGATCGCATCAAGATCGCTTTTATCCCCGATTACAAAGTTTCTGTCGCAGAACTCATGATACCGGCTGCCGATGTTTCAGAACAAATCTCCACAGCCGGCAAAGAAGCTTCCGGTACCGGCAACATGAAACTGGCACTGAATGGCGCGCTGACTATCGGCACATTAGACGGAGCAAATGTTGAAATTGCCGAACAGGTAGGAGATGACCACATCTTCATTTTCGGACATACCGTAGAAGAAGTGAAAGCCTTAAAAGCTGCCGGTTATGACCCACTGAAACTACTCCAAGAAAATCAGCACCTGGACAACATCCTCAAGGCGCTGGCTAGCGGCGAGTTCAGCTATAGCGATAAGCGAGCATTCGATATGCTGCTGCATAGTTTGATTGAAGGTGGCGATCCTTATCTGGTGCTAGCTGATTTTGCCTCCTATTGTGATGCACATAAACGGATCGATATCTTGTACCGCGATACTCAACATTGGACACGTAGCGCCATCCTGAACACCGCTCGAATGGGCATGTTCAGCTCTGACCGAACAATCCGTGATTATCAACAGCGCATCTGGCAAGCAAACCGATAAGGAAAAATCATGGAGGAGAAGAGCCTCGATCATTTAGCGACCGAGGCTGGCATTGTCGCCAGCTACATTAATGCTTATGGCAAGCCGCAAGCGATTCCAACGGAAACCCGACATCGCTTGTTGGATGCGATAAGCGTAAACAAACCGGCCAACGCGCCGGTTTCACCCTTGCCGACAGTAAAAGTTTTTACTCAAGGTGAACGCTTCACTCTCACTCTGAAAGATGAAGAACACTATCAATGGCAGATACAAACTGAGCAAGGAGAGAAATTTCAAGGATATTGCTGCCGTCAGCTAACGCTGCCTGACACGCTCGCTTTGGGATACCATCGCCTCACTTTGATACAAGAAAACCAATGCTGGTCTATGCAGATTATCGTGGCGCCCAAACGCTGCTACGAACCAGATGCTTTGCTCAGGGGAGAAAAACTCTGGGGCGCCTGTGTGCAGCTCTATACTCTGCGTTCAGAAAACAACTGGGGAATCGGCGATTTTGGCGACCTGAAACACATGCTGAAAGAGATAGCAGAACGCGGAGGCGCCTTCATCGGGTTGAACCCATTGCATGCACTGCATCCAACCATGCCAGAAAGCGCCAGTCCATACAGCCCCTCTTCACGCAACTGGCTTAATGTGATTTACATTGATGTTAATCAGGTTGAGGATTTCAAACACAGTGAAGAAGCACAAAGATGGTGGCAAGAAGCAACCACTCAACGCATGTTACAAGATGCCCGCAACGCGGAATGGGTGGATTACACCACAGTTATGGCGTTGAAAATGGCAGCATTGCGTCTGGCTCATCAACAATTCAGCACCCGCTCAGAACATGATTCGCCAAAAATTTCTTTCCGCCAATTTGTCATTCAGGGTGGCGAATGTCTCTACTATCAAGCCGCCTATGATGCTCTGCATTGCCAGCTATATGTTGAAGATAACTCTTGTTGGGGCTGGCCGGTATGGCCGGAAAAGTATCGCGATCCGCATGGTGAAGCAGTACAAACATTTTGCCAATCTCACCCGCAGGAAGTGGAATTTTTCCTCTGGTTACAATGGCTGGCCGATACTCAACTTGCAGACTGCTTGGCTCAAAGCCAAACAAGCGGCATGCCCATTGGCATTTACCGTGATTTAGCCGTTGGCGTGGCCGAAGGAGGATCGGAAACTTGGTGCAATCGGGAGGTCTACTGCACCAAAGCATCAGTGGGAGCGCCACCGGATGCTCTGGGACCACTGGGTCAAAACTGGGGCCTACCGCCAATGAATCCTCATGTTCTGCAAGCCCAAGCTTACCAACCGTTTATTAATCTGCTACACACAAATATGACTCACTGCGGTGCGCTACGCATTGACCACGTTATGTCGATGCTCAGGCTTTGGTGGATTCCCTATGGTGAAACTGCCGATAAAGGAGCATATGTACACTACCCAGTTGATGATCTGATGGCAATTCTGGCATTAGAAAGTCAACGCCATCGCTGTCTGGTCATTGGTGAAGATTTGGGTATTGTGCCGGAAGAAATTGTGAGCAAACTGCGCGATGGCGGAGTCTATTCTTATAAAGTGCTCTACTTTGAGCGTCATGGCAATGGGGAATACCGTGCACCGGAGGATTACCCGATACAAGCAATGGCGACCATCACCACGCATGATTTACCTACCTTGCGTGGATTTTGGCAAAGCGACGACTTGACACTTGGGGAATCACTCAAGCTATATCCTGATAAAAACCTGCTGCAAGGGTTACATACCGACCGTCAAGCTAGCAAACAAGGGTTATTAGCAGGCTTACATCGCTACGGCTGTATCCCGGAACATATCGGTGACACAGCAAAAGAGGTTGCCATGTCACCGGTAATAAACCAAGGGTTACATCGTTACATTGCCCACAGTGCCTGCGCGCTGTTAGGGTTGCAGCCCGAAGATTGGTTGGATATGGATAAACCGGTCAATATTCCAGGTACGATAATGGAATACCCTAACTGGCGGCGTAAACTGAATACCACATTGGAAGCCTTGTTCGATGATGATCATGTCAACCAATTACTGAAAGATGTGGATAGATGCCGTAAAAAAGCATGAGAGGATATACCCAATGGATTTCAAGATGCATCGCGACGGCAAGGGAGCGAATCCCCGGGAGCATAGAGAACTATGTGACCGGGGTGAGTGAGCGCAGCCAACAAAGAGGCAACTTGAAAGATGACGGGTATAGAGATTAAATGCCGTAACGCCCATTTCCCCTCCGAGGGCGTTATCCTTTCTAGCTTAATAACGCTGATAAATTGATAATCTTCGAGGGTGGTTTTAATCTCAACCATCCTTGAGATTGCTGAGTTTTCACCAATGATAAATACAGGTGTTAAGAAAAGCCGCTTTTTGTCTGTCAGTATGGTTTTAAAAGCTGGAAAAGAGGCCCAGCATACCACGAAAAAACAGGTAAAAACTTTAATCATCAAAAGTAAAAAGCAGTGATTAAGGATTTTTTAAAATGGGTAAAAAATCCGATGTCATGCTGACATTGGAGGAGAAAACATCAGAAAAAACAGGTTTTAAATTGATTAAACAAAGTGGAAAAAATGACAGTGTTAACCCAATAACAAGAATATATCTTATCAAAACATTTAACCGTATTAACCGCATTAAACCAACTTGCTTAAATAAAATATTTTTCCTGACTGTAAAAAGTTTACGAAAAATCAGAGGCTATCATTTTAGAAAATCGAGAGGCATTTAGATTAACCCAAAAAAGCAAAGATGTTTAGCAGTATTAAAAATGATTCAAGAAACTAGCGTTAATCTTAATACCACTAGCTGATCTGCTACCCTTACTGGTTTTAAACCTAAAAAATCAAATACAGAAAAGGGAAAAACGAGAAAACCTAAATATCAGTTTAATGAAAATAAGGACATTAAATACGATTAAGAAAATGTAAGAACCATTAAACCTACCACAGTTAATCAATAAAAATCATTTATTAAACAGATTTCCAATTAAAAAAACAGCCTGTAAGAATGAAAACCACAGCTCAAGCTTATCATGTTTTTAATATTGTTTTTTTACTTACATTTCCATTTTACTGGTGATTAACCAGATAAAGATTAAGAAAATAAACACCTCATTAATGTCAACTTTTTAAAAATTATAGGGTGACTGAAAACAACCTATTCCTGGCTATGTTTAAACATTTATACCCTATGGATTTCAAGATGCATCGCGACGGCAAGGGAGCGAATTCCAGGGAGCATAGCGAACTATGTGACCGGGGTGAGCGAGTGCAGCCAACAAAGAGGCAACTTGAAAGATGGCGGGTATATCAGCAATACTACCCCTCACTTACTGTATATTTACCTAACCAACTATGACTATTTAAAAACACAAACAGATAGAGATTAAACATTTCACTCAACAGACTGATTTAAAAAAACTAATCAAAATTTTCAGCAGCGTGATTAATTACATTTAGTCGAAATTCACTAACCATTAATCGAGAGTTGAAAAGAAATAATCACGTAAAATAACATTAATATAATAGATTGATATTCAAGTGTTTTCTCACCAGCATTTTACAAAAAAATCAATAAAAAGTTCGATAAAGAAAAGATAAATCGATTAACTTAGCAGGATTTAAGTGATAAAAAAGGCGTTATCCTAAAAAGCATTAATGGTATCTCTATACTATTAAGTTATATCATTAGTGATTTATAAAGACAGAATAAAGGGTTGATGATTTATAAAAACCCTCAGAATTGTCAATAAAACAATATTTATAAAACAATATTGGTAAAACAGTGTCAGTCAAAATAAATCGGATATGATTAACATTCGTTTAAACGTAAAATCACGATATATCATAATGTTTAAATTTAGCAAAAAGCTGATATCCAAAAGATAAAAAACGATTAAAACCAGATACCGATTAAAATCATACGTTAAAAAAATAACTTTTAATCACAGTTTAAAACCTGCTCTGGTTTTATGGAGATTTCAATTAAAAGCTCTAGCATTAAGCTGGTTCTTTTTCTGATTAAGAATACCCTCCTCAACTTTAACAATATTTTCCGGTGAATATTTTTTTAGCCCTTCCAGCTCATGACGGTGAAAACGCAGATGAGTACCAAACTCTTCGCGAAAACGCCGGTAGCAAGCCAAAATGCGTTGTTTTTTCTCCTGGGTGTAGCCTTGTTTAAAAAACAGAGTAATCGAGAGGCCCAGACGAGAAACGGTCAGCCCATCGCCATTGAGGAAGGTAAACGCGGTCAGTTGTGATTTCAACTGGGTAAAGTAATCTACAGTTTCCATCATTTTCTCCGTAAATTATAAGGCAGTGGATAATCTGTTATTCCCACATGTTTGCCGCTTCCCGTATCAGATGCCATACAGTTGTGCCCGTCTCTGCGCCTTCAACATCAAAAGCCATCGCACCCTGAGCAAAGAAGTACTGCCGACCCGGCAAACTATCGGTTTGCCAGATCCCGCTGACCAGTGCCGGATGGTTACTTCTCAAAGGGGTCACTTGCAGCGGTCCCCGGTCATAACGGGCATACCAGGCCAGGGTGGAAATATCATCAAAATGACCAGCGCCATAAAAATGCAAGGAATGGCCTTCACGAGGTATCACCCGGATCGGACGTATCAGTTGGTTAATGGCAAAATAACTCTCCGGGACACTGCCCGGTAACGGTGTTAAGTCCGGGTATTGACCGGCTCGGATCATCAGACCATTGGAATAAGGCGTAATCACCACATCCGGGTAGCGGTGGCGGGCCAGCATATGGCGTATCCAGAATTCCCCACCCAGTCGGTTTACAAAGCGTTTGGACAACAGGGTGATCCAGTTTATGCCACGGATGGAATTTCCATACTGTAATTTGGCTGTATGAACCGCAGAATTAACCTGCAATGCAGGGTAACGCTGAGCTAACTGGTACTCTAAGGGAAAGTAGTCATGGTAATCTCTGGGGATAACTAGGCTGTAGCCACAGTCCCCACTGTCCGGTTCGAGTTGTTCACACAGAAAGTCCAGCCAGCCCATAAACTGGGTCATGCCCTCTTGCCCTTTTAGATAATCCCAAGGCAGTGAGAGGCTTAGGTAAGAGCTGCCATCGTCACCATCAGCTTCATCGGAATCCAGGTAACGCATCAGATAGCGAGGGGCTTCATAGAGATTTTTGGCGTCACTGACTACCCAACTAGAGGGCTGGTTTTTTTTCCGATTAAGAATACCTTCTTCGACTTTGGCAATATTTTCCGGTGAATATTTTTTTAATCCCTTCAGTGAATGACGATGAAAACGCAAGTGAGTGCCAAATTCTTCGCGAAAGCGCTGATAACAGGCCAGAATGCGTTGCTTTTTCTCTAGGGTGTAACCCTGTTTAAAAAACAGGGTGATAGAAATCCCAAGACGAGAAACGGTCAGCCCATCGCCATTGAGGAAGGTAAACTCGGTCAGTTGTGATCCCAACTGGGCAAAGTAATCTACAGTTTCCATCATTTTCTCCGTAAATTATAAGGCAGTGGATAATCTGTTATTCCCACATGTTTGCCGCTTCCCGTATCAGATGCCATACAGTTGTGCCCGTCTCTGCGCCTTCAACATCAAAAGCCGTCGCCCCCTGAGCAAAGAAGTACTGCTGACCCGGCAGGCTATCGGTTTGCCAGATCCCGCTGACCAGTGCCGGATGGTTACCTTTCAAAGGGGTCACTTGCAGCGGTCCCCGGTCATAACGGGCATACCAGGCTAAGGTGGAAATATCATCAAAATGACCAGCGCCATAAAAATGCAGGGAATGGCCTTCACGGGGAATGACCCGTATTGGGCGTATCAGTTGGTTAATAGCAAAATAACTCTCCGGGACACTGCCCGGCAGTGGCGTTAAGTCCGGGTATTGACCAGCCCGGATCATCAGACCATTGGAGTAAGGCGTAATCACCACATCCGGGTAGAGGTGGCGGGCCAGCACATGACGTATCCAGAATTCCCCACCCAGTCGGTTTACAAATCGTTTGGACAGTAAGGTGATCCAGTTAATGCCACGGATGGAATGTCCATACTGTAATTTGGCTGTATGAACCGCAGAATTAACCTGCAATGCAGGGTAACGCTGCGCTAGCTGGTACTCTAAGGGAAAGTAGTCATGGTAATCTCTGGGCAGCACCAGACAATAACCGCAGTCCCCACTGTCCGGTTCGAGTTGTTCACACAGAAAGTCCAGCCAGGCCATAAACCGGGTCATGCCCTCTTGTTCTTTCAGATAATCCCAGGGCAGCACCAGACTCAGGTAAGAGCTACTGTCGTCACCATCAATTTCTCGGGAATCCAGGTAATGCATCAGATAGCGAGGGGCTTCATAGAGATTTTTGGCGTCACTAATATCCCAGCTAGAAAGCTGGTTTTTTTTCTGATTCAGAATGCCTTCTTCCACTTTGGTAATATTTTCCGGTGAATATTTTTTTAATCCATTCAGTGAATGACGATGAAAACGCAAGTAAGGGCCAAACTCTTCACGAAAGCGGCGATAGCAGGCCAGAATGCGCTGTTTTTTCTTCTGGGTGTAGCCTTGTTTAAAAAACAGGGTGATAGAAATCCCAAGACGAGAAACAGTCAGCCCATCGCCATTGAGGAAGGTAAATGCGGCCAGTTGTGATCTCAACTGGGCAAAGTAATCTGAAGTATCCATATTCTCTCCGTTAATTTATGAAGCGGTGGCAAATGTCACACTCGCCAATATTGCCAGGACGGCGGCTAACGCGGCGGCGCTAACTGCGGCAGCGGCAGCTAAAATTTCCACCAGTGCAATCAGCGCGGCAGCGACGGCAAGGGTGACCAGAATAACAACAGCAACACCGGCAATAATCACCACCATTTCCAGCATGCCTTCACCCATCTCTTTTAATATCTGCATCCAGCTAATGTTTTTCAGCTCTTCCAGGGTGATATCTGAGCCCTGTTGCACAGTCTGCCACTGGGCTTTTATTTCGCTCTCCGTCCAGGTCACGATTTTCCCCGTTTGTTCACTGACCCAGGAAAACGCGTAGCTGGCCTGATGGCTTATCGGGTCAATAATTTCTTCACACACCCACTTGCCGGCTTGATTGAACCAGACTCCAAACTGGGCAAGAAGCTCCCGGGTACTGTCGCGGACATAATTCAATCCGTTTTCAGCCAGACCCGCCACCTCCTGCCCGAGGACAACCCAGTCTTCATAGCTGGGTAAAAACGACCAGCGGGAAGTACTGAGCAGCGGTGGATTTTTTGTCAGGGGTTGCAGAATGGTCCCCGGTACCCCCTCTGCGGGAGGAGCGGGTAAAGCTTCGTCATCAGGCGGCGAACCCGGCGGTAGAGGGGCCAGTGGGATGGGGTTTTTATAGTGTTGGGAGCCGGGTTGATAATGTTTTCGCCACGCTTCATCATACTGCTTTTGCTCCTCAGTGCGATTATCTATGACGCGCATTACACCAAAACGTTTTTCTGTCGCAATTAGCATATAATCCAATTCCTGATCTCTACTTAGATCATCCCCCGGAAATTTCACCTCAATCAACATTTTCAGATTATCGGGATGCACAGAACCATCAAAGTAGGCGGCATTTCTGCCCGGCCAGCGGAGAGTCTCATCTTTAACCAGAATAATGTCGGGCCGACGGATACTAACAACACCAAATTTCTCCGCGTCTTCGGCAGAAGGCCGGGCGAACGGATTACTGGATTGCGGCAAATTACCACCATAACGCTGCTTAGAGTCTTGACTGGCCGCCAACATGGGTAAAGGGACATCCTGCTCTCCTCGGATAGCAAACACTACTTCCGCTTTATAGGGCCATAGAAAGTCATGCTTAAGCTCCTCAACCTTAATCAACCCACTCATAATGACTTGATTAAGAAAGCGAATAGCGCCCAGTTTGGTGACAATCATTGCCGGCAGGCGCAGAGCGTATTCGGCTTTTCTCGCCAGATAACAGGGATCTTCATCAGCAGGAAAAACGCCTATTTCCATTGTACAGGTGATTGATGTGACAGCCGGGCACATCTTGCCGTTGTTGGATATTGCCATACTTATTCCTCCGTAAATTCCATAACATGCTCTACCGGTGTGTTATCACTGGCCTGATATAAGGTTTGCTTCGGTTTAGGTGGGTTTTCTGGTGAACTCAGTTGCAGATTTTCTTCTGCCGCACTCTGTACCGTCATCGTTCTGCCCAGCGCGTCAGTTTTACCCGGGATGACCTGACCATCGCCAGTAGTAATGGTGTAGGGGACATCCACCAACGGCTTATCGCTTTGCTCGCTGAGCAGGGTATAACGGGCGGAGTAGTCAAACAGCGCACCGGCGGATTTCTTGCCGGTGATATGGTCGGTCATCATGATGCTGGCCCCTTCGATACGGATATTGCCCATCGGGTCAATGACTATCTGCCCGCCTGCGTTCCCAATGATGATTTGCCCGCTTTCAGAGTGCACTGTGATATGTTTACCCACGGTGATTTGCTGGTTATCGGCGACGTTCAGTTGATGACTTTTACCAACGGAAACGGCTTGCTGACCTTTAATGGTCACCGTCTGATTTTGACCCACTTCAAGCGTCTGAAAGCCCTGCACGGCTTCATCATCATCGTTTTTAATTATCGCCGTGCGGTTATGCGCCACTTCTGTTTTCTGGTCATTACCTATCTGCGCGGTTTTATCCCAGAGGATCTGCGTTTTCATATCCCGTTGAGCATGAATAAACACTTCCTCGCTTCCTTTGGCATCCTCAAAGCGCAGTTCATTAAATCCCTGTCCCCGGTGAGTCCGGGTTTTAAAGGTGGTACGGGTTTTCTCCAGCGGTAAATTAAGCGGCGGGCGGTTGAGGCCGTTATAGGTACACCCCGTCACAATCGGGCGATCGATATCGCCGTTGAGATAGCTGACTATTACCTCCTGCCCGACGCGAGGGATCGCCATAAAACCGAAACCGTTGCCGTTCCAGCCTTGTGCCACCCGTACCCAGCAAGAAGCGCCGTCATCCGCTTTATCGTAACGGTTCCAGTGGAAATGAATCCGTATCGCGCCGTGTTCGTTCACATAAATCTCTTCGCTTCCCACTCCGACCACCGTGGCGACTTCATCACCGTCCGCCAGAGGTTTGTAGCGATAAGGCGGCCGCCAGTCCTGATGACCGGGAATAAAGGCGACCTCGTTTGTCAGGGTTGTCCCCTCGCCCCCGTCGTCTGACGCGACAGGTTGCCATCCATGATGCGTGACCGAGATCACCTGCCAGCGGGCGTTCATGGTTGCTATGGGATGGGATTGCAGGGTAAAAATTTTGCCCGGCCGAAGCCGGATGCAGTGGGTTTTGGCGGTGCCGACTTTGCTGTAGTTTTGTAACTGCTCCAGCCGCAATCGGGTGAAAGATTCTCCTTCCGCATCCCGCTGGAAACGCCCGTAACTTTCAAACACCGAATCGTACCCGCTATCGTCGTCGGCTTGCTTCTGATGCTCGAGCGCATATTTGGGGTTCAGAAAATTATGGTCTTTCTGAACCGTGCCATTCGGGCACAGGTATTCGCCATAACTCCACTGGTACGCTGTGGTATCGGTCTCGTCGGTTTCAGGGTGAGTATTGTACGTAAGCTGGATATCCGCCTGCATGCCCAGATGGCAATCACAGAACAACATCTGTTTTTCCTCAAACCAAAAGACCATGCCTTCTTCCGCCGCCAGTCGACACCAAAAATCATAGGCCGATTCACGTTTTTGCGTGGTGTATTCCCGTTCGGTATAGTGTTTATAGAGCGTATCGCGGACAAAGAGAATACGGTGCTCTTTCAGCAATTTCGTTAAGATTTCCGGTACGGACTGCCAATGGAAAATACGGCTATCCTGATTCAGCGTCATCAGCCACATATCGGGGCGGATAGTGAAAATATAAAAAGTGCGACGGCCGTCGGTATTACCCTGTTCAGCCCCGGTTATCAACCCATAAATGGTCCGTTCGGCCACGTCATTACGGGTAATAGTCAAGGATGCACGGCGACCCAGTTGGTCATTCAGGGGAATATCGTCACGTGAACTCGCCACCTTTAATGTCAGGCTAAAAAGCTGTGATAGCTCTTCCTGCAAGGTAAATTGCGATACCTGAAAAGTTGTCTGGGATAGTGCGCCAATTCGGCAGGTGAAAACTAATCCATCCATATTTGAAACCTTACACAATTGAACCATGATCCTGAAACGAGGATAACGCCAGAGGCTATTAAACACGTCATCACATGTTGTTCTTTTAAATAGCGCCAGCCTGTTCCGCAGTAAAAAAATGACAGCGTAAAATCGCCATCATTTAATACGTGGCGTTAGCGAGAACAATAGACCGCGTCCAACTGAGTAGGATGGAGTGGAGACAAATAACAGAGAGTTTCGCTCTCTCAATGTTATGACCACAAGATCACGATATTTATCATACGAACGTAAAAAAACGTGACAAATATCACACAAAATGGCTAATTAATCGCGATTAATGTATGGAATGAATAAAAATCGCCGTCAATTTTCACCCGATACGGAGGAAATATAAAATCCCAAAAACATCAAGATATTTATCCGGTATATTTAGCTGGCCGATAAATAAGTTTTCATACTGGCAGTTTTCATTTCAGGCCATTGTTGTAACGAAAACGCTTTAGAGGCAAGATCGACAAGACAGTCACCACCAAACCACTGTGGCATAACCAGCCTGATAGTATTTGAACAGTTAGTCATCACTATACTCCTATCTAATATCTGGCATCTGACATCTGACATCTGACATCTGACATCTGACGACTCTACTGCAAAAAACAGCAAATAAAATAACCTAATAGGATAGGCAGTAAATTGCTGAATAAGATAGGATCTTGATTTGCTAAACACTAAATTAACCTTATCAATCTATTAATAATAAGAAGGCATTATGTGGTTTTCTAGATTTAAACAAGCTTTTATCGCGCTGTTACTTCCCTGGCTGATAACGGTAGTAACCCAAATGGCGGGAAGAATCTATCTTCTCTTCACTTATGGCAGTTATCAGCTTTTTACTGATTCTACTCAAGACGTGGAACGAATGTTCTGGATCGGTGGACTATTTGATATTCGTATTGCCAGTTTGCTATTTGTGCCTTGTCTGCTGATTGCTAGCTTATTTGCCATTAATAAAAATAGCTTCAACATATGGCAACACGCCTATCCGTGGTTGGCAACAACACTCAGTACCGTAGTCGGCGCTTTGACGGTAAGCAATGTTTACTACTATGCCACTTATGAACGGTCATTCGATATTTTCATCTTCGGCTTAGTGGAAGATGATACGCAAGCCGTGCTGCACACTCTATGGAACGATTATCCTGTTATCGAAAGTTTGCTCTGTTTAGCTCTATTTGCAGTTACTGTTTTCTGGCTCTGTCTGCTCTGGCAACGCTATCTTATTTCACACACAATGCGCAAAACCAACCTGCCCATTTCTGCTATCGCGACACTGGTTATTTTGACTGTCTGCTTCATTGGTATGCGAGGCTCCATAGGTACCTTTCCACTACGTCAGGCCAATACACAAGTTTCAGAAGTCAAAATGCTTAATATGCTGACACCTAATGCTCCGATGGCGCTGAACTGGGCATTTAATGATCATTACAAAAATAGCCACTTCCCAGAAGCAACAGATGCACAAGGTAGCTGGTTGTTAAAACATTTCCTAGAGAAACCAACCCCCGCAAATCTGTCACCGTTTATGGCTAAAACTGCCGATAACCCCACTGCTCAAAAAAATCCGCCTCACGTCATATTTAACGTCATGGAGAGTATGGGTTATCACCTACAAAGCCTGGATCGCCCAGACCTTGATGTTTTTGGTACCCTACGCCAGCACTGGCAAAACGACTGGCGTTTTGAACGTTTCGTTTCCGAAGGAGATGGCACCATTGACAGTTTGAGCCGTTTCTTGATTCGCAGCCCGAACAGTGCAATTAGCCAATCTACAGCGCAGGGTCTTGATTTCACCAGCAATATGTTTAAACCCTATCTGGCGAATGGTTACAAAATCATTTTCGTCACATCGGGTAACGGAGCATGGCGTAATTTGAATCAGTTCCTGCCAAACTTGGGAGTCAGTGAATTTATCGATCAAAATGGACTGAAAAAACGCTATCCAGAAGCCAAATTTGGTACTTGGGGCGTGCCTGATGAGTTCATGTTCCGTTATATTAAAGATCGCCTGACTCAGGCAGAAAAGAATGGGGAACATGTTCTGATTATGTCATTGTCTACTACCCATCACCCACCGTATAGATCACCAGAAAGCTATCAGAAAACCGACATCAAGCTGAGTGATACCGAGAAACAACGTTTAAGTCATTTGGCTAGTGGTAATGAGTTACAAGAGGTTTTTCATACCCTACGTTACGCCAATGATCAATTAGGGCAATTTATTAGTTGGGTAAAATCTCAGTCATTAGCTTCTCATACTATTATTGCAGCAACCGGTGACCATAATATTCGGGGTATCAGCTATCCAGATGCTCACGAACTGGCAATCGGCCACGGTGTACCGTTTTATCTCTACGTACCACCCGCTTATCGCCAAAACACGTTTTTTGATGCTACCAGAGTCGGCAGTCATAAAGATATCTGGCCAACTCTCTACCATTTAAGTTTGTCACATACAGCTTACTACCGTACCGGCTGTAATTTGCTGGCTGAACATCTGGACCCTATCTGGTGTCAAGGATACAACCCAGAAGTCACTATTACACCGCAAGGGGCTTATGTCATGATAGGCAAAGGTGAATTTCGACCGTGGGCACAGCAAACGGGATTGTTACTCGGTGACCCCCAACCAATGACAGCAGACCAAACCAAACAGTTCCAACGTTGGCAGGTATTTACCGACCTCCTGTCATGGCAATTAAATCGTCAAGTTCACCACCAGCAATAATTGATACTTCCATGAATCCCTTTAATCTCAATCTATTAAAGGGATTTATACCCGTCCTCTTTCAAGTTGCCTCTTTGTATATACTGGTGAATATTGCGATTATCCTTTTACTCCCCCGGCGGTCAAACCATTGACCAACCAGCGCTGAGCAACCAAGAAGACGATGGTAATAGGGAGCGCTGAGAGTACAGCAGCGGCAGCAAAATCTCCCCAAAGATAGTTCTGTGGGTTAAGGTACTGTTGCATACCCACCGCCAAAGTGTAATTGTTCACATCTCGCAGAAGCAGCGAAGCAACAGGTACTTCCGTAATGACGCCAATGAAGGAAAGAATGAATACCACTGCCAGAATCGGCACCGAAAGCGGTAGCAGCACCATACGGAAAGCTTGCCACGGCGTCGCGCCATCAAGCGCAGCCGCCTCTTCCAAAGAGCCATCAATGGTTTCGAAATAACCTTTAATCGTCCAGACATGCAACGCAATGCCCCCCAAGTAGGAAAAAATCACGCCGCCGTGGGTATTAAGGCCGATAAACGGCACATATTCCCCCAAACGATCAAACAGGGCATATAACGCGACTAAGAACAGGACTGCCGGGAACATCTGAAAAATGAGCATGCCTTTCAGCAAGGTGCTTTTACCGCGAAAACGCATACGGGCAAAGGCATAAGCACAGGTAGTTGATAATGTCACGATACCTGCGGCGGTAATAAAGGCGACCTTAACAGAGTTCCACAGCCATAACATAACGGGGAAAGGGGGTGGTGTAACATGACCATCCGGCGACACCACACTGTAGCCAAGCGCTAATTTCCAATGCTCCCAAGAGATGCTTTCCGGGATCAAACTACCTGTCGCAAAATTCCCCGGCCGCAGGGAGATCGTAATCACCATCAACAGCGGGAATACGATCATGGCAATAAAGGTTAACATCAACAAATGCGTCGCCAATACACGCCATTTCTGTGATTTCGGTTGAACCATCGCCATTGCATTCCCTCCTTAGTCAAATTTAATACGGGTGGCTTTCAGGTTAATAATCGCCAGAGCACCCACCAGCAAAAAGATCACTGTGGCAATCGCCGCAGCCAAACCAAAATCCTGACCGCTACCACCGTCGAAAGCAATACGGTAGGTATAGTTCACCAATAAATCGGTATAACCTGCCGGTGTCGTGGTGCCAATGCGATCCGGCCTGCCATTGGTTAACAACTGAATCAGAACAAAGTTGTTAAAGTTAAAGGCAAAACTGGCGATCATCAGCGGCGTCAGCGGTTTAATCAGCAATGGGAAGGTAATCTTGAAAAAATTCTGCAACGGCCCCGCCCCATCCATTGCCGACGCTTCATACAAATCGTCCGGTATTGCTTTTAACAATCCCATGCAGAGGATCATCATGTAGGGATACCCAAGCCAGGTATTCACTATAATCAGCATGGTTCGGGCCATCGTCGGATCGGCAAACCAAGCAGGTTTAATACCAAACAAGCCGTTAAGCAACAGATTAATCTCGCCGAAACTCTGATTAAACAATCCTTTAAAAATCAAAATGGAAATAAATGACGGCACTGCATAAGGCAGAATGATCAGCATGCGATAAACACCACGGCCTTTCAGCGCCTCCCACTGCACAATGCAAGCCAGAACCATGCCAACAGCCACAGTCAGCACCACAGTGAACAGAGAAAAGACAACCGTCCAAACGAAAATAGCCAGGAACGGTTTCTGAATACCTTCATCCTGTATCACCCGCAGAAAATTTTTCCAACCGATGGCAACAGTAAATCCCGGCGTCAGAGTCTCATTGCCCCATTTTCCCTCAACATTAATAGACTGATAGAAACCGGTATCCGTATTGGGGCGATAAAGCGTACCTGTTTGATTATCGGTAAGGGTCTTACCATCTTCCCCAAGAGAGTATTGCGGATGAACGCCAGCGAATTGACGTAGTGAACTCATTTTCAGCCGGTTACCATCCGGTAGAACAGCAACCAACTGGTTCAGCGCCTGTCGATTCTGGGTGATAATGCGCAATGTCGCCGCTTCACCGTTCTGAATACTGTCCTGCTCGTGCAAATGTAAAGTCGTCTCTTTTGTTACTGACAGAGAAAATGGCTCGGATACCAGTTGCTTAATCTGTCCCGGCGCGCTCAGCGCCAAAACCCACAACTCCGATTTTGGGTAGAGCTTAAAAGTAAATGTTTGCCCTGATTGATACTGACGGCTCATCAGGACCGATTGGGCACGTTCAAAAGTCAGTTGATTGGTACTGCTATAGTTGGTAAAGGCGATGGCGATGGTGCAAATAAGCGGAAACAGTACAAACAGCCCCATTCCAGCTATACCCGGATAGACATAGCGCCAGGCATAAGTATTGCGGTTGGCAAAAACGTAAGTCCCCATTCCTAACAATACCAGTGTCAGTATCGCGAATAGATACTCGCCCTGTGAGTACATCAATACCACCAGATAACCGGTAAAGAGTATACACAGGCTCACTGCAAACCATTTCAGAGCAGAATGCTGCCACCATGATGTTTTTTCGAGCGTCGCTGACATAATGCTCTTCCTTTTTACTACGACGTAACAGCTTTGCGGATAGCTTAATCAATCCTCCTGCAAACAGGCATCCTTACTGGTTGCAGGAAAGAGACACCCTTCAGAAGAAGAGTGCCCACAAGTTATTTGGTTATACGGGCTTCTGCATCACTAAGTGCAGCATCAACGGTCTGACGGCCGGTCAACGCATTAACCACCGCACTGCGCACGGCATACCAAAAACTGCTCATTTGTGAGACGTTCGGCATGATTTCGCCTCTTTGAGCATTTTCCATCGTGGCCGCAATACGTGGGTCCTTGGCCAGAATATCCTGATAGGATTTCAGCGCCACAGCGCCCAACGGTTTATCCTTATTCACCATCTCCAGACCTTCGTTGGTCAGCAAATAGTTTTCCAAGAACTCCTTCGCTAACTCTTTATTCGGACTGGCGGCATTGATACCTGCCGTCAATACGCCGACAAACGGTTTAGACGGATGACCTTTAAAGGTCGGCAACAACGCCACGCCGTAATTTATGTTATTTTTGTCGATGTTGGACCACGTCCACGGACCGTTGATGGTCATCGCCGTTTCACCTTTGTTGAACGCGGCTTCGGCAATGGAATAGTCAGCATCTGCGTTCAGATGCTTATTTTTCACCAAATCGATAATGAAATTCAGCCCTGCCTTGGAACCTGCATTATTCACTCCGGTGTTTTTCACATCGTATGCGCCATTTTCCAGCTTGAAAGCATACCCTCCGTCCGCAGCAATCAACGGCCAAGAGAAATAAGGCTCTTGCAGATTAAACATAATGGCGCTTTTGCCTTTGCTCTTCAGCTCTTTATCCAGAGCAGGGATCTCTTCCCAGGTTTTTGGCGGGGTCTTCACCAAGTCTTTATTGTAGATAAGAGAGAGAGCTTCAACCGCGATAGGATAACCGACCAGTTTACCGTCGTAGCGCACAGCATCCCAAGTGAATGGAAATAACTTGTCCTTGAAGTTCTGATCCGGCGTGATTTCCGCCACCAAACCAGACTGGGCGTAGCCGCCAAAGCGGTCATGCGCCCAGAAAATAATATCCGGACCATCACCGCTTGCTGCAACTTGTGAATACTTCTCTTCAAATTTGTTTGGATGCTCAACCGTAACATTGACACCCGTATCTTTTTCAAATTTCTTACCAACTTGCGCCAGGCCATTGTAGCCTTTATCGCCGTTGATCCAGATAACTAGCTTACCTTCTTCAATTTTTGCGAAAGCAGAGGCAGAAAGTACTAGTGAGGCTAAAACAGAAAGCGCCAGGGTACGAGCGCCTACTTTTAAGGTTGTTTTTATCATCATTCCGTCCTTATAGTAGTTTGAATAGGTTCAGGGTGAACTGTTTTGTTACATTGGCGGAGAATGCTGGCCTAGTGTGCGATCAACAATGGAAAGACTCATCCTCCCCTACTCTACGCCCTGCCCGGAATGGCTGTGATCTCTATTCCAAAAACAACAGAACCGTGCCGTTGACCACAAAAAGGGACATCTTTTTTTGCGATGAGTCTCACAATTTATCCAGTAGCTCATACCTAACCCACTCAACAACGCTTATCTCATCCTCCTGACTCCTCCCCCATAAAAAACTTGGGTATGGAGGATTTACTCATCCGTCATCTTAAACACACTCTGGTTTATTATTTTTCATCGCGAATTGCGGTGATAAGTCCGGGGGAACACATGTCGAGCGTCACATTACATAATGTATCGAAGGCTTATGGTGAAACTATTATTTCCAAGAACATCAACCTTGAGATACAAGAAGGCGAATTTATCGTTTTTGTCGGTCCATCAGGTTGTGGAAAATCGACAATATTAAGGATGATTGCGGGTCTGGAAGATGTCACTTCCGGTGATTTGTTGATCAATAACATCCGCATGAACGATGTGCCCCCCGCCAAACGCGGCGTTGGGATGGTTTTTCAGTCTTATGCACTGTATCCCCACCTGTCTGTTGCAGACAATATGTCATTCGGCATGAAGCTGGCTGGCGCCAAAAAAAGTGATATTCAGCAACGGGTAAAGCAAATTGCCGAGATGCTTCAACTCGCTCACCTGCTTGATCGCCGCCCTAAAGCCCTATCAGGCGGACAACGTCAACGTGTTGCTATTGGCCGTACTTTGGTCGCTGAACCCAGCGTTTTTCTGTTAGACGAGCCTCTTTCCAACCTGGACGCCGCGCTGCGGGTCCAAATGCGCATTGAAATCTCACGCCTGCACAAACGATTGCAACGCACGATGATTTATGTCACCCACGATCAGGTTGAAGCGATGACGCTGGCCGACAGAATCGTGGTACTGGATGGTGGCGATGTTGCCCAGGTTGGCAAACCGCTTGAACTATACCACTATCCGGTTAACCGCTTTGTCGCCAGTTTTATTGGCTCGCCCAAAATGAATTTCCTGCCAGTTAAAGTCACGGCTACCGCTATTGATCAGGTGCAAATTACTCTGCCCAACCGACAGCAAATCTGGCTGCCCGTAGAAAGCAAGGGGGTAAAAGTAGGCAGTAATGTCTCTCTGGGAATACGTCCCGAACACCTCCTGCCAAGTGATATTGCTGATGTCACGTTGGAAGGCATAGTGCAGGTTGTCGAACAGTTAGGAAATGAAACCCAGGTTCACATTGAAATCCCGGCCATTCGTCAGAATCTGGTTTATCGCCAGCCTGATGTTGTGCTGGTGGAAGAAGGATCGACCTTCACCATCGGATTACCTCCCCACCGCTGCCATTTATTCCGAGAAGACGGAACGGCATGCCAGCGTCTGCATAAAGAACCCGGTGTTTAAGCCTGAGCTAATCACAAAACGACAGGAGAACAACTGATGAAATCAATGCGTATATTACCTATCTCACTAACAATTATGGCCGGATTACTGTCTGTTCAGGCATCGGCCGTAGAATTCCACGGCTACGCCCGTTCTGGTATTGGTTGGACCGGCAGCGGCGGTGAGCAACAGTGCTTCAAAAGCACCGGCGCACAAAGCAAATACCGTTTAGGTAATGAATGTGAAACCTATGCTGAACTTAAGCTAGGTCAAGAGCTATGGAAGGACGGTAATAAGAGTTTCTACTTCGATACCAACGTGGCTTATTCCGTGGCGCAACAAAATGACTGGGAATCCACCGATCCTGCATTCCGTGAAGTGAATGTTCAAGCGAAGAACATCATCGACTGGTTACCGGGCTCAACATTGTGGGCAGGTAAACGCTTTTACCAGCGCCATGACGTACATATGATCGATTTCTATTATTGGGATATCTCTGGTCCGGGCGCTGGCCTGCAAGATATCGATCTCGGCTTTAGCAAGCTCTCTCTGGCGGTTACCCGCAATACCGAATCTGGCGGTTCTTATGGCTGGATTGCTAGCCAGCGCAAAGAAATTCCCACCTCCAATGATGTCTACGATATACGTCTATCCGGTTTGGAAGTTAACCCAGGCGGTAGTCTGGAACTTGGTTTTGACTATGGGCGCGCCAATGCGCGAGAGCACTACCACCTTGATCGTAATGCGTCCAAAGATGGTTTCATGTTTACCGCCGAACATACACAGAGCATGTTAGGAGGCTTTAATAAATTTGTCGTACAGTACGCCACCGATTCTATGACCTCCTACAACAGCGGTCATTCTGAAGGCGCCAGCGTAAACAATGACGGTCACATGTTGCGTATTCTGAATCATGGCGCGATTAATCTTGCAGAAAAATGGGATCTGATGTACGTAGCGATGTATCAGGATACTGACCGTGATAACAACAATGGCAACACATGGTATACGGTTGGGGTACGTCCAATGTACAAATGGACATCAACGATGAGTACACTGCTGGACATTGGCTATGATAACGTCAAATCCCAACGTACTCATGACACCAATGATCAGTACAAAATCACCCTCGCTCAACAATGGCAGGCAGGCGACAGCATTTGGTCCCGTCCGGCCATTCGCCTGTTCGCTACTTATGCAAAATGGGATGAAAAATGGGGTCATGCAAGCAACAACGACGGTTACATTAATGGCATGGCCTACCGTGATACGGCAACGCATAAATTCAGCCGTGGCGACGATGATGAATTCACCTTTGGGGCACAATTCGAAGCTTGGTGGTAATCCAGTTATAACGATTTGATCTCAGATAAATCAGATGATCGCCTTTTAGACTGATATGCCTTTTGCCCGTGGGTATCAGTCTCTTTCTTTTCAACCGAACAAGGGAAGGGTAAGAAATGAAAACTAAACTGCTCTCATGTTGCCTTAGTGCTGTACTCTGTAGTACAGCTCCTCTGATAAGCTATGCAACATCTATCACTACAACAACTCCAGCAACCACGACACAGGATATTGTTGCCCCTTCCCTCTCAATAACAGCATTGCAAAAACTGAGCTGGCAACCGATTAATACCAGTGATACTCAGACCATTATCCTCAATGCCACATCTCAACATCTTAATGAGGGAGATATTCAGGGGCCGATAGCAGCATTCGCGCTGCCGGCAAACCGAGGCTCTCTGGATATTACCCTGAGCAGCTTAGTACAAGATAAACAAGTTTACGTACCCAATGTTTTAGTACTGGATCAAGGGTTACGCCCTGCCGCATTTTACCCAAGCAGCTATTTTCCATATGAACGTCCGGGGGTTATGTCCACCGACCGGCTGGAAGGCACACTAAAGCTCACACCAGCATTGGGGCAACAACAAATTTATATACTGGTTTACACCACCCATACCGATTTACAGCAATCCACCCAAATGGTTGATCCCGCCAAAGCTTACGCTCAAGGCGTCGGTAATGCCGTTCCCGCTATTCCAGATCCCGTTGCCCGCCATATGCAAACAGGTACGTTGAAGCTGAAAGTAAAATCAGAACAAAACGCCGGCAATATCACGATTGGTCAAGTTTTCTCAACTCCAGCACAAGAACCGATCATTGTCGGGCCAACACAAGCCACGGTAACGCCATCCACGCCGCAAAAAGTCAAACCGGTCTTGAGTGATACAGAACGTTATTTCAATGATGCAATTAAAAAGGAAATTAAGAACGGCAATATTGATAAAGCACTCAAATTGTTGGATGAAGCGGAACGCCTTGGATCTTCAACTGCACGAAAAACGTTTATCAACAGTATCAAAAACAAGGGGTAAACCATTGCAAAACAAATGCTCTCCAAATGAGGAGGGCATCAGGTTTAACTTTCATCACACTTTCTGGCCGGTAATACTTATGTTATGGCTGGAGGGATAAAGCTTTAGTGATTCTTAACAGAAAATTATCCTCATAAAGAAAAGCAATAGAATTTTTTATTGCCTGATGATCTCTTATTTTACGTTCATCAATAATGAGCTGTAATTTTTTAGATAATTCAAGAATATTACCTGATTTATAAAGCTCACCGTTTAAATCATTGATGATATCGTTCGGGCCACACTGACAATCTGAACTTATACAATAGATACCATAAGATATGGCTTCTGCTAATACCATGCCAAAACCTTCATATTTTGATGTTAAAATAAAAGCTGACACCTCTTTTATGTTATCCATCACAAATTCCCAAGGCTGATCTTGCCAACCATGCCAAATAATATTGTTATTTATATTGAGTTGTGAAGATAATTCTTTTAAATAAACCTCATCATCACCTGAGCCTACCATATGTAATTCCCAATCACCATGCAATTGCGAAAGAGCTAAAAATAGTTCAGTTAAATTTTTCGACTGATAAGCAAGAATTCTTCCAACATATAAGAATTTAGCTATATGTTTTGGTTGAGGAATTATCAAAGAGTTCATCTTGATAGGATTGAAAATAAGATGAAGCTTATCCGCTTTTATCCCAAAGGATAACATTTGATCTCTTAAACCAGAGCTAATTACAAGGTGCTCATCAACACAACATAAATCTTTAATTTTCTGTGGGGTAGGATTTCTAATGGAAGTATGCAGCCAAGAGTAAGTTTTTATTGGAAAATTAATTTTTTCACAGGAAAGCCGAGCAATATTGCAAGATGTTATGTCTAAGCTTATTAAAATCTCGGGGCGAAATCTTTCTAATATCAAGGACAGTTCGCATGCAATATCCTGGCAAGATTCGTAATTACTTGACGCAAAGGAGATATGTTGAGTATTAGATAACCACGTCGGATTTTCAATTCTGTTTTTATCATTTAGGGATATGAAAATGAAATCAATTTCAATGTTGGCACGGCCAATCAGATTTATTAAATTTGAACATACCGTTTCTACCCCACCATATCCATTCAAAAAAAGATCATGATATATTATAAATACTCTTTTCATTGTTAACCTTTTAATTAATTAACCAAAAACGCTCTTTAATTTTTTCTTTACTAATAGAGTGATGATATTTTTCCAATGAAATTAAAAGATTTGATTCATTATCAAACAGAGGTTCTAATTGAGATTCATAAAATAAGATATTTTGCATTTTTTCTTTTAAATTAATATCCACCAATATAACGTGCTTATTAAATTTGTTATTTCTTAATAAAGCATTCTCCAAACTATCTGGGTTAATAGTAGGGTATTCACCTAAAACATAAGGAAAATCTTCATAAAGTAATATTTTAAACTTATGTAAACCTTTTATATTATTTACAAGATTATTTATTATGATGTGGTCTACATGTTGACCTATTCCCAAAGGAGCATATATATAATCAGGTTGATAATTTAACAATGTTTTGTCGATGAGATCTTGAGCCATATCGGATGCATAATCTGATTTATGTATCAAGCCACTATAAATCATGGCGGAATTTGTATACATAGGTTCACTATATTGATCGGTTCTGTAAATACAATCTAAAATTTTACCATGTATTGGAATCGCTGATAATTTATTGCAAAAAGCGATATCCTCATTAGCTCGCTTTGAATAAAATTTTATAAATGAATTCATATTATCATTACCAGCAGAGTGTAAGTAATGAGATGTAAGATTTTCGTCATATCCAGTAAAAAATGTTAAAACAACCACCTTTTGATTTTCTGAAACTAATTTATGTATTAAACCGCCAGCACTTAAAGCCACATCATCTAAATGCGGTGACAAAAATAGATGTATCATTTTAAATCTCCATATAAAGGCTGTTATATTTTATCTCCATGAGCACAATATAAACAGCGGCGAGATCAATGCGTATCCCATCTCTGTTTTTTATAAAATCTGAATTGTCAATGTTTGGCTTTTCTTGGAATTGAACTCTTTCATCATGGGCATAAAACTCTTTCATTATATCAAACCAGCTAGCATGGATTCTTTTTGCTGCAACTTCTATTATGCTGTCACTATGGCCTAGTATTGTCATTAAATCAGAAAAAATAGTATCGTTTGTAGAAAGTAATGTCTCATAATTAAAATCATCAGATATAATATTATCATCGTATAAATAAAGATTTTTTATTACTTCTGATATAATACTTAAATCGCTCTTTATTAATCTTTTCTCAAACGCTTTCTCTTTTTCATTGAATGCTTGATAAGGTTTTAAAAAATTAATTTGCAAATTGTACTCAATTTCGAGTTTTGTTACTGAGTCTTGCATAGCCGTCTTATTATCGACTAAATATTTCGCACACCATAGGTCGTGTATGCAAGAGGCAAGAATATCTAAATTACCATCCTGTTCCAAGAACGCACATATTTCAGAAAATAATTTAATTTGTGAACTATTTAACTGGCAATTTAAAGCTCTATGGCTAGGGTTAAATATAAATGAAGCTTGCTTTAATCTTCTTTGAATCTCTTTAGTTAAATATGTTGAATTTAAATTGATTTTACTATCCAGCAGTTCTTTATTATTTTCTTTACTCATAATCTATCTCCTATCCTTTGCTCATTAACCTTATTTCCGTTGATGATATATCTAAGCGAAATAAATCTTCGGGAATAGATTCAAATAAGAATCGATGTTCCTTGCTAATATTGATCAAATCATCAACTGTATAATATTTATTATTAAAAAAACGTCCAGCCACCAGAAATCTACAATCATTACTCTTAATTGTCATAAGAGATTTTTTTAATCCTGCATCACCGCCATAATAAATAGGATTATTAATTTCCTGACATAAATCAGCTCCAATGACAAAAATTGCTCCTTGGTAAATGTGCGATTTTTCAGTAAAAAATTTAGCGTCGCTTAAAACTATATCACCTTTCCCCTTAAACTGTCTTATCCTCTCGAAAATTTCATCGGTTGAAATTGTAAGTTTTACCGCATTCTTAATTGACAACTCATAATATGGCTTTCTTTTGGTCAGCACTGTAGCGATTTCTTTTAATTGTTCATGGCCTTTATGAAGTGGATTAAAAGAACCAGATAAAATTAAAGTATCTTTCCAGTCTATGTTGGTATTATTAAAACCTCCGTTCCCATCAATATGTATATAATTCAACTTACCATTAATTAAATCAATTAGATAATGCTCATTCTTGTTAGGCATATTCATCTATATTCTCACATGACATCATTTTTAATTAAATACATATCACTTCCTTATATAAAAATATATTTATACCCGTTATCTTTCAAGCTGCCTCTTTGTTGGCTGCACTCACTCACCCCAGTCACATAGTTAGCTATGCTCCTGGGGATTCGCTCCCTTGCCGTCGCGATGCATCTTGAAATCCATAGGGTATATTAACCTTCATTATTATATTATTTACCAATGGTAATTAATGATATATTTTCATTCTGTTTAAATAAATATAAAATTAATTTCCCTAGTGATCGCCAAACCATTTATTAACGGTAATTTATTGTTTTTTTAACATTAAAATCATGAACTATAAATGTTTACTCACAGCTCAGCTTATTACTAAATCTCCCAAATTTCCTGAACCATTCTCATTAATTATCAGTATTATCTTTATAATTTTCCTCAGTAATTTTCACTAAAGCAGATTTTATTCTCAAAATATCTTCCATTGTATGCGACATATCAAGGCTAACCCGAACAGCGCCATCAGGATAAGTTCCAAATTTTTTATGAGCTAATGGTGCACATTGCAATCCAGGACGGGTAATAATATTGTATTTGTTTTCTAGTATATAAGAGACTTCTCCGGGATGATAACCTTCCACTGTAAAAAGAATTGTTGGTAACCCGACTTTATGTTTACAAATTAATTTTACCTTCTTTAACTGAGATAGCTCATCTATAAGATTTGTACGCAAAGTTTGTAATTGATTTTGAATATTCTCTATCCCAATTTTTTTTAAACGCCTTATGGACGCTAGCAATGAAAGTATGCCAATAGTGTTTTGTGTACCTGATTCATATTTGTATGGTATTCCAGTTGGTTGCGTTGTTAATCTTGATAATACACCTGTCCCGCCCTGAACTAATTCATTATGAGAAAATCCATTATCAAGAATAAAATACCCGCCAATACCTGATACTCCTCCTAAGCTTTTGTGCCCGCTAAAAACAAGGTAATCAATATTACCTTTCGATAAATCAATTATTTGTGAGCCAAAAGATTGTGAACTATCAACTAAAACCATCGCACCGTATAAATGTGCCAGTTTTCCTATCTCATCTATATTGCAAAATGTACCAATAGTATTGGAGCAACTATGAACCACCAATAACTTAGTTTTCTTATTCTTTAATAAAAACTCCAAATGCGACATATCAATTTCACCATCTGTCACATCGATCAATTGACTACTTACCCCAATATCTTTCAAGTGGTTTATCGGTCTAAGCACCGAATTATGTTCTAAATGGGTCGTAATGACATTATCATCCGGCTTAAGTATACCTTTTATACATTCGTTGAGTGAATACGTTGCTCCTGAGTTAAAAATTACTGTCCCATGACCCTTTAATTTTGTTTGCTCAATGAATTCGTGTCGGCACTCTTCAACAAGTTCAGTCACCTTTTTAGATTGTTGTGATAAAGATCGCCCTGGAGTTACCCCAAGAGTGTCTAAATACATATTTATTATGTCTTTCACTTCTTGTGACTTTGGCCATGAAGTAGAAGCTACATCTGCATATAACATTATGCAATCTCCATATGGTGACTAATATATAATTTGAATTTTTTAGCAGCCTCATCCATCTCCTTTATTCCTTCACTATCTCTCCAATCCGACCTTTCCGGCACATTTAAACTATTTGCCAATACTGTTCTGATCATTCCTCTCTCAATGAAATCTGATTCACCTATCGTAAAAACATATTTATTACCACTATCTTCAACGTAAATATAGGGGCCAGCTTCACCGAATATCTTAAGTTCATCCAATGAGTCTATGGTATGCATTTTAAATTGATCTTTTAATTTATTATGAAGATCAATCTCGGTAGGGAAACAACATAAGTGTGCATGGTAACAATATTTTTGATTCGGGTCCATGATGATACAACCACCGGCCCGTCCATTTTCATAGCAAAGAGGATTGCTTATATTGTAATATTCGCGATAAAAATCATTTATTATATTCTTAAACTGTTTTAGCTCTTTTATTGCTTCTTCATCGTATATTTCTGCAAAGCAGCGATATCCCTCCAAATCAGTTTCACATTTATTGGTGGCAATGATGATATAGCCCTCAATTATCTGGCCTTTAGGTACAAAGGCATAGAAATATTTTCCTTGTAAAAGTATTTTATCCTTTTCAAAGGAAGACTCTGGGTGACAAAAAATACATCCCATTTTAAACTCCTTTATCGCTTGTCGATTCTACTGATAAATATATTTTCATGACACAAATTAAAATCTTCTTCGGTATGCCAGGCAATCATCATGCTAAATTTATTTATAACACTATGTTTATTAAGTCTACTTTGTAGTTCAGAATAAATAGGATTCGGTAAGATTATTCTGCATTTTTGCCTAATAGCAAGACAAGAATCAATCACAGATATAATTGTACCGGGAGTGGTATTGGATAAACCTATCACTTCCACTGTGGCATCATCAAAACCTAATATCGCTAATTCTTTCCCAACCGTTAACAGTTTAATATCCCTGTAGCGAGGACACTGCTGTGAGTAAGCGATCCAATCGTTATTTACTTCCCTGCCGAAAAAATTGACTTTATTAATATTATCTACTTCATTAAAATCACTTAGATCTACATCGATTTTAGTACATCCTTCTACTACTATTTCTGTAAAATCAAAAATATCCGCTCTGCTACATATGTATTTTTCGAAAATCCTTGCATAACATTTTATTTTTCTTTCATCTGAGTAACAAACCGTCGCATCTACATCATTACGATGTGTTTGTTTGACACTTTCTATTATCAAATTTCGTGATTTTACACTTTTATCTATGCCAAAATCGCTAAGCATATTAATGGATACTCGTCTATGTTTAAGACTAAATTCACACTTTCTTGTTATAACAATTGACAAGTATATATCGTTTCTTTTATACAGAAATGCTTTTATCTCACTAGAAAGATTATATTTCTTTTCTTTCATGTTTTTCCAAATAAAATAATCCAAGCTACCTATATCACGCTTATAAAAATTATTTATTAGGATATAATTCTCTTCTGTTATATCTTCATAGACTAGGTTTACGCCATTCTCCATTATTTTGTCCCGCTATTTTATATTGGCGACAATTGCTGATCATTTTTAGTTTATATTTATTTAAGAGTATGTGAATCATGAAATATTGTATTTTATGACCTGCATCATAATTTAAAGATCCAACAGGAGAAAAAACTGCGATTATTTATCCTGAAAAATCAAATTGAAGTCTTCTCTAATCATGCAAGAACACAGATAAAAATAGGTGATCTAAAAGAATAATCTTTCATAAATTCTATGTGATGGGACTTTAAATAAAATAATTATATTGACCAGACCCTTGAATTAAATACGATGAGCTATTTCTGCATACCGAATAATATCCCTTACATAGCCAAAGTGATTTCGCCGATACCAAACTCATAGAATACTTAATCATCAGTGTATACCCAATGGATTTCAAGATGCATCGCGACGGCAAGGGAACGAATCCCCGGGAGCATAGAGAACGATGTGACCGGGGTGAGTGAGTACAGCCAACAAAGAGGCAACTTGAAAAATGACGGGTATATATTCCGAGGGGCGCGGGCATCCTTGCCTATAGTGACGCCGGATAGATTTAAGCAAGCCTAAAATTCATCAAAATGAGTGTTGCAAAAACGAGGGTGACCATAGATTTTATACTCTTGCATTGATTCAGATATTGATGCAATATCGCATCAATATCTGAATCAATGAGGTAATCAAATGCGAACTACTGTCACGATTGATGATGTGCTGTATGCACAGGCGCTGGAAATGGCCGATCCTAGCATGGACAAAGCTGATATTTTCCGGGAAGCAATGAAAACATTTGTTCAGGTGCAGGCTGCAAAGCGGCTCGCTTCGCTCGGCGGTACATCGCCTGAAATGCAGACGATTCCCCGCCGCCGCGAGGAGCCATCCGCATAATGACTATTTTGGTTGATACATCCGTCTGGGTTGACCATTTCAAAAACCGGAATGACGGGTTGATTCAGTTGCTGAGCCGGAATCTGGTTCTGATACATCCAATGGTATTGGCAGAGATAGCATGTGGTACCCCTCCGGCTCCAAGACTGCGAACACTTGGTGATCTAGGTCTCTTACCACCAAGCCATCAGGCCAGTATTGCCGAAGTGATGGTGTTTATTGAAAACGAAAAACTGTACGGGCTTGGATGTGGTTTTATTGATATTACGTTGCTGGCATCAACCTTAATAACGCCAAGAGCAAGACTTTGGACATTGGATAAGCGACTTGAGAGATTGGCTAAACGTCTTAATGTGAGTTATCAGCCGACTCATTGACCGGAAACTTATAATCATTTTTTCAGCGGGATTTGGGGTTTGAAGAGTAACTTTGTTTCTCCCTATCGTCTGGCGGGTAAAGCTGGAAAAAATGATGCCGCCGATGCTTTTGTGAACAGAACTTGATTAAAACGGAACACCAAGTAAAAAATTGTTACGTTATCAATAATCTGAAATGCCCTCCAAAAAAGAGGGCATTTAATTAGCTAGCGTGTTCTAAGAATTACTTCTTATCGCCGCCAAAACCGGCATTCAACAGTTCTGCCAAGTTCGCAGTAGCTTCATCGACACTCACTTGCGGAGCCTCAGCAGGCTCGTTCAAATGACGGCGACGTATGCGCTCCTGATGGTAAGCATAACCGGTACCAGCAGGTATCAGACGACCAACGATGACGTTTTCTTTCAAACCACGCAGTTCATCACGTTTACCCGCAACCGCAGCCTCAGTCAGTACGCGGGTCGTTTCCTGGAACGATGCCGCAGAGATGAAGGATTCAGTTGCCAGAGACGCTTTGGTGATACCCAACAGGTCACGGCCATAAGTTGCAGCCACTTTACCTTCTTGCTCCAACTTACGGTTTGCCACTTTAACGCGGGCATATTCAACCTGTTCGCCTTCCAGGAACTCGGAACTGCCTGCACTTTCAATGGTTGCTTTACGCAGCATCTGACGAACGATAACCTCAATGTGTTTATCGTTAATCTTAACCCCTTGCAGACGGTAAACTTCCTGAACTTCGTTGGTGATGTAACGGGTAACCGCATGAACACCACGCAGGCGCAAGATGTCGTGTGGCGACTCTGGACCATCAGAGATCACGTCGCCACGTTCAACCACTTCACCCTCGAACACGTTGAGCTGACGCCATTTAGGTATCATCTCTTCGTAAGCATCACCACCATCTAATGGGGAGATAACCAAACGGCGTTTGCCCTTGGTTTCTTTACCAAAGGAGACAATACCGCTGACTTCAGCCAGGATAGCAGGCTCTTTCGGACGACGTGCTTCGAACAAGTCAGCAACACGCGGCAGACCACCGGTAATATCTTTCGTACCGCCGGATTCTTGAGGAATACGCGCTAAGGTATCACCCGCAGAGATGCTTACGCCATCGTCTAACTGAACAATCGCTTTGCCCGGCAGGAAATATTGCGCAGGCATATCAGTACCTGGAATCAATACATCGTCACCCTTGGCATCAACGATTTTCAGTGCCGGACGCAGGTCTTTACCACTACCGGTACGCTCTGCGCTATCCAGAACAACCAATGAAGATAAACCTGTTAATTCGTCAGTCTGACGGGTAATGGTCTGACCATCGACCATGTCAGCAAAACGGATGATACCCGATACTTCACTGACAACTGGCATGGTGTGCGGATCCCAGTTAGCAACGGTTTCACCGCCGTTAACTGTTTCGCCATCACCTTTACCCAGTACTGCACCGTAAGGCACTTTATAGCTTTCTTTAGTACGACCAAATTCGTCGATCAAACACAGTTCGGTGTTACGAGAAGTAATGACCAGTTTGCCTGCGGAGTTCGTCACGGATTTAGCGTTAAACAGTTTCAGGCTACCTTTATTACGCACCTGAATGCTGGATTCTGCTGCTGCACGAGACGCCGCACCACCAATGTGGAATGTACGCATCGTCAACTGTGTACCCGGCTCACCGATAGACTGAGCAGCTATAACGCCGACAGCCTCACCTTTATTGATAATGTGTCCGCGAGCAAGGTCACGACCATAGCAGTTCGCACAAACACCGAAGTCAGTTTCACAACTTACAACGGAACGTACTTTAATGCTGTCAACGGAGCTTTCTTCTAACAGATCACACCATTTCTCATTCAACAAGGTGTTACGTGGCACCAGAATGTCAGCAGTACCCGGTTTCAGAACATCTTCCGCCGTCACACGACCCAATACACGCTCACGCAGTGGTTCTTTAACATCACCACCTTCAATAACCGGCGTCATCAGAATACCGTCGTGCGTACCACAGTCATCTTCTGTAACAACCAAGTCTTGCGCCACGTCAACCAGACGACGAGTCAGGTAACCAGAGTTCGCCGTTTTCAGTGCGGTATCCGCCAAACCTTTACGAGCACCGTGGGTTGAGATGAAGTACTGGAGTACGTTCAAACCTTCACGGAAGTTCGCAGTAATTGGGGTTTCGATGATGGAGCCGTCCGGCTTAGCCATCAAGCCACGCATACCCGCCAACTGACGGATCTGAGCGGCAGAACCACGCGCACCGGAGTCAGCCATCATAAAGATGCTGTTGAAGGAAACTTGCTGTTCTTCCTCACCATCACGGTTAGTGACCGTTTCGGTAGACAAGTTTTCCATCATTGCCTTAGCAACTCGTTCGTTTGCCGCAGCCCAGATATCGATAACTTTGTTATAACGTTCACCGGCTGTCACCAGACCAGACTGGAACTGTTCCTGAATTTCAGCAACTTCCGCTTCGGCTTCCGCAATGATGCCCGCTTTTTTCTCTGGGATAACCATGTCATCGATACCAACAGATGCGCCTGAGCGTGCAGCGTAGGCAAAGCCGGTATACATGATCTGGTCAGCGAAAATAACCGTTGGTTTCAGGCCCATCACGCGGTAACAGGTGTTCAGCATTCTGGAGATAGCTTTTTTACCCAATGGTTGGTTAACCAGTGAGTAAGGCAGGCCTCTCGGTACGATCATCCACAGGATTGCACGGCCGATAGTCGTATCAACCAGACCCGTGTTAGTCGTGATATTGCCTTCACCGTCTTTCACTTCTTCAGTGATACGCACTTTAACGCGGGCATGCAGAGAAGCCAGACCTGCGCGGTATACGCGTTCTGCTTCTTTAGGGCCAGTCAGCACCATGCCTTCGCCTTTGGCGTTAACACAGTCACGGGTCATGTAGTACAGACCCAAAACAACGTCCTGAGATGGAACGATGATTGGCTCACCACTCGCTGGAGACAAGATGTTGTTAGTAGACATCATCAACGCACGCGCTTCTAACTGGGCTTCCAGTGTCAGCGGTACGTGAACAGCCATTTGGTCACCGTCGAAGTCGGCGTTATATGCCGCACACACCAATGGGTGCAACTGAATCGCTTTACCTTCGATCAGAACCGGTTCGAATGCCTGAATACCCAAACGGTGAAGTGTCGGCGCACGGTTCAGCAGAACCGGGTGTTCACGAATAACTTCATCCAGAATATCCCATACCACCGCCTCTTCACGCTCAACCATCTTTTTAGCGGCTTTAATCGTAGTCGCTAAACCACGCAGTTCCAGCTTGCCGTAGATGAATGGCTTAAACAGTTCCAGCGCCATCTTCTTAGGCAGACCACACTGATGCAGGCGCAGGTAAGGACCTACAGTGATTACAGAACGACCGGAATAGTCAACACGTTTACCCAACAAGTTCTGACGGAAACGACCTTGTTTACCCTTGATCATATCAGCCAAGGATTTCAGTGGGCGTTTGTTAGAACCGGTAATGGCACGACCGCGACGACCGTTATCCAGCAACGCATCAACCGCTTCCTGCAACATACGTTTTTCGTTACGAACGATGATATCTGGCGCAGCCAGATCTAACAGGCGCTTCAAGCGGTTGTTACGGTTAATCACACGACGATAGAGATCGTTTAGATCCGAAGTGGCAAAACGGCCACCATCCAGTGGAACCAATGGACGTAAATCCGGCGGCAGAACTGGCAGAACCGTCAGAACCATCCATTCTGGCTTGTTGCCAGACTGAATAAAGGCTTCCAACAGTTTAATACGCTTGGTCAGCTTCTTACGTTTAGTTTCAGAGTTAGTTTCATTCAACTCTTCACGCAGCGTTTCACACTCATTTTCCAGATCAAGATTTTTCAGCAAAGACTGGATAGCTTCCGCGCCCATCTTCGCATCGAATTCATCACCAAACTCTTCCAGCGCATCCAAGTATTGCTCTTCTGTCAGGATCTGACTGCGTTCCAAGCTGGTCATACCGCCTTCTACCACCACATAGGATTCGAAGTACAGTACACGTTCAATATCACGCAATGGCATATCCAGCAACAAACCGATGCGAGATGGCAATGATTTCAAGAACCAAATGTGTGCAGTTGGAGAGGCCAGTTCAATGTGACCCATACGCTCACGACGAACTTTAGTTTGGGTAACTTCTACACCACACTTCTCACAAATTACACCACGGTGTTTCAAGCGCTTATATTTACCACACAAGCACTCATAGTCCTTTACTGGTCCGAAAATACGGGCGCAGAAAAGGCCGTCACGCTCAGGTTTGAACGTGCGGTAATTAATAGTTTCCGGCTTTTTTACTTCACCGAATGACCACGAACGGATCATATCTGGCGAGGCCAGAGCTATTTTGATCGCATCAAACTCTTCGGTCTTAGTTTGCGCTTTCAGAAACTTCAATAAGTCTTTCACGAAATGGCTCCTGTCGGAGTTAGACCTGTCAGGAGAGCAGCCCATGCCGCTCTCCCCTATGACCAGTGCAACCACTGGCTGGTAAACTGCCCGTCATATCCATTTATTCAGGGCAGTACCAGCGGGAATACGATTTATTCGTCTTCCAGCTCGATGTTGATACCCAGAGAGCGGATCTCTTTCAACAATACGTTGAAGGATTCCGGCATACCTGGCTCCATCTGGTGGTTGCCATCCACGATGTTTTTATACATCTTGGTACGGCCGTTAACATCGTCGGACTTGACGGTGAGCATTTCCTGCAAGGTGTACGCGGCACCGTATGCTTCCAATGCCCACACTTCCATCTCACCGAAGCGTTGACCACCGAACTGCGCCTTACCACCCAACGGTTGCTGAGTAACCAGACTGTACGAACCGGTTGAACGGGCGTGCATTTTGTCATCCACCAGGTGGTTCAGCTTCAGCATATACATGTAGCCAACGGTAACCTGACGTTCAAATTGCTCACCAGTACGACCATCAAACAGGGTAATTTGACCAGAAGTCGGCAAATCACCCAGTTTCAGCAGCTCTTTAATTTCTTTCTCTTTCGCACCATCAAACACAGGTGTCGCAATTGGCATACCTTTTTTCAGGTTTTCTGCCAAACGCATAACTTCTTCATCGGAGAAAGCGCTCAGATCAACTTTCTGACGGGTTTCATCACCCAGGTCATAAGCTTTCTGGATAAATTCACGCAGTTTGGCAACTTCCTGCTGCTGTTTCAGCATCGCATTGATCTTGTCGCCAATACCTTTCGCCGCCATACCCAAATGCGTTTCCAAGATCTGACCGATGTTCATACGTGATGGTACGCCCAGTGGGTTCAGTACGATGTCTACCGGAGTGCCGTTTTCATCGTAAGGCATATCTTCGATCGGGTTGATCTTGGAGATAACACCCTTGTTACCGTGGCGACCCGCCATCTTATCACCAGGCTGAATCTGACGTTTAACCGCCAGATAAACTTTGACGATTTTCAGAACACCCGGCGCCAAATCATCACCCTGAGTGATCTTACGGCGTTTAGCATCCAGCTTTTTCTCGAACTCAGCTTTGAGTTCGTCATACTGTTCAGCCAACTGCTCCAACTGATTCTGTTTCTCTTCATCAGCCAGACCCAGTTCTAACCAACGCTCACGTGGCAGTTTATCCAGCTTCTCAGCTTCGATGCCGCCAGCAATCAAAACAGAACGGATACGTGCAAACAGGCCAGCTTCAAAGATTTGCAACTCTTCTGTCAGGTCTTTCTTAGCCTGACGCAACTGCATCTCTTCGATTTCTAAAGCACGTTTATCTTTTTCTACGCCATCGCGGGTAAATACTTGTACGTCGATAACCGTACCGGATACGCCATTTGGTACGCGCAGAGAAGAGTCTTTAACATCAGACGCTTTCTCACCGAAAATAGCACGCAGCAATTTTTCTTCCGGCGTTAGCTGAGTTTCACCTTTAGGCGTCACTTTACCAACCAGAATGTCACCGCCTGTCACTTCTGCGCCAATATAAACAATACCGGATTCATCCAGTTTGGAGAGTGCGGCCTCACCTACGTTAGGGATATCAGCAGTGATCTCTTCTGGCCCTAATTTGGTATCACGAGATACGCAAGCCAGTTCCTGGATATGAATGGTTGTAAAACGATCTTCCTGGACGACACGCTCAGAAACTAAGATGGAGTCCTCGAAGTTATAACCATTCCACGGCATGAACGCTACGCGCATGTTCTGGCCGAGCGCCAGTTCACCCAAGTCAGTGGATGGGCCATCAGCCAGTACGTCGCCGCGTTCCACCGGCTCACCCAGAGAGACACACGGCATCTGGTTAATACAAGTGTTCTGGTTCGAACGGGTATATTTAGTCAGGTTATAAATATCAATACCTGCTTCACCCGAATACATCTCATCTTCGTTTACTTTGATCACGATACGAGATGCATCAACGTACTGAACCACACCACCACGTTTAGCAACAGAAGTTACACCTGAGTCAACCGCTACTGCACGTTCCATACCTGTACCAACCAACGGCTTATCAGCTCGCAGAGTAGGTACAGCCTGACGTTGCATGTTCGCACCCATCAATGCGCGGTTTGCGTCATCGTGTTCCAAGAATGGGATCAGGGAAGCACCAACGGAAACTACCTGCTGAGTGGAAACGTCCATATATTCAACCTGTTCGCGGTTAAATAAGCTGGATTCACCATAGCTACGGCAAGTTATCAGATCTTCAACGAAATGGCCTTCATCATCTAATACGGTGTTCGCCTGTGCGATAACGAAGTTACCTTCTTCAATCGCAGACAGATAATGAATTTCATCAGTAACAACGCCATCACGAACCAGACGATATGGGGTTTCAAGGAAACCATACTCGTTAGTCTGCGCATAAACAGACAATGAGTTAATCAGACCGATGTTCGGACCTTCCGGGGTTTCGATTGGACATACACGACCATAGTGGGTTGGGTGTACGTCACGCACTTCGAAGCCAGCGCGTTCACGAGTCAAACCACCTGGACCTAACGCAGAGATACGACGTTTGTGAGTGATTTCAGAAAGCGGGTTGTTTTGGTCCATGAACTGAGATAGTTGGCTGGAACCAAAGAATTCTTTCACTGCGGCTGAAATCGGCTTAGCGTTGATCATGTCCTGAGGCATCAATGTATCCAGATCCCCCAGAGACAGACGCTCTTTAACTGCACGCTCAACACGTACCAGACCTACACGGAACTGGTTTTCCGCCATCTCGCCGACAGAACGGATACGACGGTTGCCTAAGTGGTCGATATCGTCAACTTCGCCTTTACCATTACGGATATCAATGAGTTTCTTCATGACATCAATGATGTCATTTTTACTCAGAATACCGGAGCCTTCAACTTCTTCCCGGCTCAATGAACGGTTGAATTTCATACGACCAACCGCAGAAAGATCATAACGATCTTCTGAGAAGAACAGATTTTCAAACAGATTTTCTGCCGCTTCACGGGTTGGCGGCTCACCAGGACGCATCATGCGATAAATTTCAACCAAAGCGCCCAAACGGTCATTGGTTGGATCAACACGGAGTGTCTCAGAAATATACGCACCGTGATCTAAATCGTTGGTGAACAGTGTTTCGATAGATTTGTGACCCGCCTGGCTCAAACGCGCCAGCAGATCTAAAGAGAGCTCCATGTTAGCAGCACAGATAATTTCACCTGTATTGACATCAATGTAGTCTCTTGCAACAACTTTACCCGCAATGTATTCAACAGGAACCTCAATACGGTTCACTTCGTCTTTTTCTAACTGGCGGATATGACGTGCGGTAATACGACGGCCTTTTTCAACATAAACCTTGCCGTTTGCTTCAATATCAAAAGAAGCGGTTTCACCGCGCAAACGTTCTGGCACCAGCGTCATTTGCAGTCTGTTGTCACGAATTTCGAAAATCGTTTTACTGAAGAACAGGTTCAAAATCTCTTCAGTACTGTAATCCATTGCACGCAGAATAATGGTTGCCGGCAATTTACGACGGCGGTCAATACGTACAAACAGATTGTCTTTTGGATCGAATTCGAAATCTAACCAAGAACCACGGTAAGGAATGATACGTGCGTTATACAGCACCTTACCAGATGAGTGAGTTTTACCCTTATCGCTGTCAAAGAATACGCCAGGACTACGATGTAACTGGGAGACAATAACCCGCTCAGTACCATTGATAACAAAGGTACCGTTGTCAGTCATGAGCGGAATTTCACCCATGTAGACTTCTTGCTCTTTGATGTCTTTGACTGTGCCTTCCGGTGCTTCACGTTCATAGATAACCAGACGCAACTTAACGCGCAGAGGCGCCGAATAAGTTACACCACGAATCTGGCACTCTTTAACATCAAACACTGGCTCACCAAGACGGTAGCTAACGTATTGCAGCTCCGAACTGCCGCTATAGCTCTGAATTGGGAATACAGAACGGAATGCCGCTTCTAAACCATTCTGGCCTTCTGGATCTTGCTCGATAAACTTCTGGAACGAGTCAAGTTGGATAGAAAGGAGATAAGGTACGTCCAACACTTGGGGACGCTTACCAAAATCCTTACGAATACGTTTTTTCTCGGTATAGGAGTAAACCATAGGGTTCCTCAGCTCGCTGATCAGTGACCCACTCTGCCCGCCCTAAAGGACAGCTCTTTACGACACTGTTTTTTCGAACAGAAAATTGAATTATTTTCCGTAATACTTATTACTATTACTCTTAAATCATTTCATTGCGTTACCTTACTACCGAGCTACCCGAGTGGATCGTAGCTGAGAACGCAGTATATTAAGTCGTCAATAGGAAAAAGTATTTAGGGGTTAATTAACAGCCAAACAGTGGAAATGCTGCTAATGCCCTACAGCGCAAAAAGGCTGGTGATTAAAAAATCACCAGCCATCAGCCTTTAAAGTCAGGCTGCTAACTTAAAACTGAACTTACTTAACCTCAACAGAAGCACCTGCTTCTTCCAGAGATTTTTTCAGTGCTTCAGCGTCATCTTTGCTGATGCCTTCTTTCAGTACAGCTGGAGCGCTTTCAACCAGATCTTTCGCTTCTTTCAGACCCAGGCCAGTTGCGCCACGTACTGCTTTGATAACAGCAACTTTGTTGCCGCCAATAGCGGACAGAACAACGTCAAACTCGGTTTTTTCTTCAACAGCTTCAGCCGCGCCAGCAACAACAGCTACCGCTGCCGCAGCAGAAACGCCGAATTTCTCTTCCATTGCAGTGATCAGTTCAACAACGTCCATAACGGACATGCCTGCAACTGCATCCAGAATTTGTTCTTTATTGATAGACATAACAAGTGTTCCTAAAATTCAGAAATAATTTATACGTTAAAAAGCAACGAAGGAAATCGACAATTAAGCTACTTCTTTCTGCTCGCGTAACTCGCGTAACGCAGCCAGAGTACGAACCAGTTTGCCTGCAACGGCTTCTTTCATGGTTGACATCAGGCGTGCGATTGCTTCTTCGTAAGTTGGGAGTGTTGCCAGACGGTCAATATTGGCCGCAGGAATGAACTCACCTTCAAAGGCTGCTGCTTTAATCTCGAATGCTGGATTCGCTTTCGCGAACTCTTTGAACAGACGAGCAGCGGCGCCCGGATGTTCGTTAGAGAAAGCAATCAAGGTTGGACCAACAAACGCTTCTTTCAGGCACTCATAAGCAGTACCTTCAACAGCACGGCGGATCAGTGTGTTACGCACAACACGGATGTAAACGCCAGCTTCGCGACCTGCTTTACGCAGTTCAGTCATTTTATCTACGGCAACGCCGCGGGAATCCGCAACAACCGCAGACAGCGCGCCTTTGGCTACTTCGCTAACTTCAGCAACAATCGCTTGTTTGTCTTGAAGATTTAATGCCATTAGCTTCTTGCTCCTGGATTAACCGGGAAAAACCCGGAACTCACATCGCTCATAACACTAAAAGTGCCTGAGCTCTAAAACACGGTGAGCAGAATCCAGAAATGAATGTCATTTGGCTCTGTCACCGTCTACGCAGGGATATTAAGTAATTACTTACACCTGCGGTCTTGGACGGGGCTTGGATTAGGCCAAGCTCCAACCGAAAATTTTTTATTTAGCTAATAAAAAACTTACTAGCCAAATACAAGGCGCCAAATTTTAGACAAATCTGACGCCAAGGTAAAGCGATAATCACATTCAGCTAAAATTAAGCTGAAGCGCTTAGACCTGACTGGTCAATCGCAACACCTGCGCCCATAGTAGTGGACAGGCTAACTTTCTTAATGTAAACACCCTTAGCAGAAGATGGTTTGGCTTTTTTCAGCGCAACCAGCAAAGCTTCCAGGTTTTCTTTCAGTTTGTCAGCATCAAAGTCAACTTTACCAATGGTGGTGTGGATAATACCGTTTTTATCGTTACGGTAACGAACCTGACCCGCTTTAGCATTCTGTACAGCTTCAGCAACGTTAGGAGTTACAGTACCTACTTTAGGGTTTGGCATCAGACCGCGTGGACCCAGGATTTGACCTAATTGGCCAACAACGCGCATTGCATCTGGAGAGGCGATAACAACGTCAAAGTCCATTTCGCCTTTTTTAACCTGTTCAGCCAGATCTTCCATACCTACCAGTTCAGCGCCCGCTGCTTTAGCAGCTTCTGCATTTGCGCCTTGGGTAAATACAGCTACGCGAACGGAACGGCCAGTACCGTGAGGCAATACCGTCGCACCGCGTACGTTCTGGTCAGATTTACGAGCGTCGATACCGAGGTTAACAGCAACGTCAACGCTTTCTACAAATTTAGCGGTAGCCAGCTCTTTCAGCAGAACAACGGCTTCGTTAATGTCATACTGCTTAGTTGCATCCACTTTTTCGCGGATTGTGCGCATGCGCTTGGTCAGTTTAGCCATCGATTAACCCTCCACTACCAGGCCCATGGAACGAGCAGTACCTTCAATTGAACGCATCATTGCTTCAACGCTAGCACCTGTCATATCCGCAGCTTTAGTTTCAGCAATTTCACGAACCTGCGCGCTGGTTACTTTACCAACTTTGTCTTTGTTCGGTTTGCCGGAACCTGATTTAATGCCCGCTGCTTTCTTCAGCAAAACAGCCGCTGGTGGGGTTTTAGTAACGAAAGTGAAAGAGCGATCAGAATAAACAGTGATCACAACAGGAATTGGCAGACCTTTTTCAATGCTGTCAGTTTTAGCATTGAACGCCTTACAGAATTCCATGATGTTAACACCCTGCTGACCCAGAGCAGGACCTACTGGAGGGCTTGGGTTAGCCATACCAGCTGCAACCTGCAACTTGACATAGGCTTGTACTTTCTTAGCCATTGATAATTTTCCTCTATATGGGTGGTATCGCCTTTATTTAAAAGGCTCCCCTGCTATTTCAGCCCCGCCTGATTCAGGCCAGACTACTAAAAAACAAAAGGCGCGAAATTGTATGTTAATTTCTCACCTATTGCAAGCCAGCAAAAAATATGCTCGGAAATTACGCCTTTTCTACCTGGCTGAAATCCAGCTCAACGGGTGTCGCACGACCAAAGATAGAAACTGAAACTTTCAGGCGGCTCTTCTCGTAATCGACTTCTTCCACAACACCATTGAAGTCTGCGAATGGACCATCGCTGACACGAACCATTTCGCCTGGTTCGAACAATGTTTTTGGCCGTGGTTTATCACCAACCTGCTGAAGACGATTCATAATCGCATCAACTTCTTTATCACTGATTGGCGCCGGACGGTCAGATGTGCCACCGATAAAACCCATGACGCGTGGTACGCTGCGAACAAGATGCCATGTTGCATCGTTCATGATCATTTGTACCAGCACATACCCAGGGAAAAATTTGCGTTCACTTTTGCGGCGCTGGCCGCTACGAATCTCAACAACTTCCTCTGTTGGCACCATCACTTCGCCAAAAGAATCTTCCATATCATGCAATTTGATATGTTCACGTAAAGATTGTGCAACGCGACCTTCAAACCCGGAAAATGCCTGTATAACATACCAACGTTTTTTTGGGGAATCTGACATCTTAGAACCTCAGGCCTGTAATAAATGAAACTAAACGCACCAGGATACCGTCAAGACCCCATAGGATCAAAGACATCAATGCAGTGACCGCCGCAACAATCAAAGTTGTATGCAGCGCTTCCTGGCGAGTTGGCCAAATGACTTTACGCATTTCAATGCGGGCTTCTCGGGCGAAAGCCAGTGTGGTTTTCCCTTTCGCAGTCCAGAGCGCAGCCGCTCCCGCAAGAGCAACAATAACAACAACTGCCATCGCGCGTAGAGGAAGGCTATACTCCCGATAAAGGTAGTTTCCAACGATAGCAACCGTTAATAAGGCTGCCACTAATAGCCATTTCATTACCTCAAGACTACGCCTGCTTTCTTGAGCATCGCTATTCGCACTCATAAACCAACCTGTAACTATGATTTAAATAGATAGCCAGCTTGCCTCGCAAGAGCAAAACAAATCAGACCGAACCAAAAAATTTGAGTGATTGTATCTGACTTGGCGCCATAATTCAGTATGACATTGTATATCTGAGAGAGATATAGCCAATTCGTTGCATCAGAGCCTATCTCACCAATAATTAAAAACAACTATTGATGAGATAGGTTCTTATTAAGACAACGTACAAAAAGGGCATCGGTTGATGCCCTTTTAGTGTAATCACATCAAAAAATTATGC